>JAWVDX010000365.1:0-2958 GCA_033857015.1 Gaiellaceae bacterium | reverse complement strand
CGCGAGCCCCAACGTGGGCTTCGACCTCCTCGGGCCCGGCATTCATCGCATGACGGGCGACGTCTGGTACGGGACGCAGCGCTGGACCGTCCGGCTGCGACGAGGCACCTACGCGTTCCGGATGCGCCGGGCCGGTAGCGTCGACAGCGGGCCCAAGGGCGAGCCCGTGGTGGGCAACCCGCAGGCCGCTGTCAGCGTGCGCGTCAGCTAGAGCTAGCGCTGCACCGGCGCAAGCGCCGGCGCCCACGAGCACACGGGCGAGACGTCGCCGTCGCTGCCGTTCAGCCGGCGGTAGCCCAGCGCGTGCTCGGCCTGCATCATCTTGTGGATCTGCGTCGTGCCCTCGTAGATGATCGGCGCCCGCGCGTTGCGGAAGTAGCGCTCGATCCCCACCTCGTGCGCGTACCCGGACGCCCCGTGCACCTGGATCGCCAGGTGCGCCGCCTCGAAGGCCGACTCCGTGGCGTGCCACTTGGCGAGCGAGGTCTCGCGCGTGGAGCGGCGGCCCTCGTCCTTCATCCAGGCGGCCTGCAGCACGAGCAGCTTCGAGGTCTCGTAGCCGAGCACCATCGTGGCGATCATGTCCTGGACGAACTGGTGGCGGCCGATCTCCTGCCCGAACGTCTCGCGCTCGCGGGCGTATGCCGTCGAGGCCTCGAGGCAGGCGCGGATGACCCCGCAGGCACCGGCAGCGACGGTGAAGCGCCCCTGGTCGAGCGCGTGCATCGCGATCTCGAAGCCCTGCCCCTCCTCGCCGAGGAGGTTCTCGGCCGGCACCTCGACGTCGTCGAAGAAGAGCTCGCCGGTCGAGCCGGCCCAGATCCCGAGCTTGTCCTCCTGGTCGCGGGCGGTGAAGCCCTGCCAGCCCTTCTCGAGGATGAAGGCGGAGATGCCCTTGTGCGCCGCGCCCGGGTCGGTCTTCGCGAAGACGAGCGCGTGGTCGGCCACCGAGGCGTAGGAGATCCAGTTCTTCTGGCCGCTCAGGACGTACGTGTCGCCCTCGCGGCGGGCCGAGGTCTTCATCGCGGCGACGTCCGACCCGGCAGCCGGCTCGGTCAGGCCGAAGCAGGCGAGCTTCTCGCCCCGCGCCTGCGGCGTCAGGTAGCGCTGCTTCTGCGCCTCGGTGCCGTAGCGCAGCAACGCCAGGGAGTTGAGCCCCACGTGAACGGAGATCAGCGTGCGGAACGCCGCCTCGCCGCGCTCGATCTCCTCGCAGGCGAGCGCCTCGGAGACGAAATCGAGACCGGCGCCGCCGTACTCCTCGGGAATGACGATCCCGAGCAGGCCCAGCTCGGCCATGCCCGCGATGACGTCCATGTCGAGGCGGTGCGCCCGGTCGTTCTCGACCGCCTGCGGGAGGACGCGCTCGTCCACGAACGCGCGCACCGTGTCCTGGATCAGCCGCTGCTCCTCGGTGAGGGCGAAGTCCACGCGTGGAGTCTGCCCAAACGGCTGCGGCGCCGCTCCGGTCCCGCGCCGCGCGGTGAGGGGCCGACCGGGACAGCGGCTAAACTTCCGCGTCCTTTGCGCGTTCGCGCCCTCCCACCTGTGGTCCGTCGGCGTCCAGGAGCGCCCGTCTCGCCGTGCGCCGTCTGACGGTCGTCGGCCTCGCCGCGCTCGCGGTGCTCCTGCTCGCGGGCTTCGCCTTCGCCGGCAGCACGTCGCGCCTGACCGACGGCACGCGCATCGCCGGGCTCGACGTGAGCGGGCTGACGGCCGCGCAGGCGATCGCGCGCCTGGAGGCCCGCGCCCACAAGGCCGAGACGAAGCCCCTCGTCCTGATCGCGGACGGCAGGCGCTTCAGCGTCCGCAGCGACCAGCTCGGGTTCGCGCCCAACTGGGGCGCGGCGGTGCGCGCCGCGCAGCGCCGCAGCGGCGGACCCGTCCCGCTCCGGGGCTACCGCCGGCTGTGGGCGAGCGTCGCCGGCCTCGAGGTGCAGCCGCCGACCCGCTACTGGAGAACGGCGCTCGACTTCGAGCTCGCCCGGATCGCCCGCGTCGTCGACCATCCCCGCCGCGAGTCGGTGCTCGCCCTGAAGGGGACGGAGCCGACCGTCACCCCGGGCACGACCGGACGCGTGCTCGACCGGCCCGCGGCGCGGCGGGCCGTCCTCGCCGCGCTCGCGGCGTTCTCGCGCGAGCCCGTGACGCTCGTCGTGCGCGCCGATCCTCCGCGCGTCACGGCCGCCGCCCTGGTGCCGGTCGCCGCGCAGGTGCGGACGGCGCTCTCCGCTCCCGTGACGCTTCGCCTCGGCCCGACGAGCTGGCGTATCCCGCGCTGGCGCATCGCACAGATCCTCGAGCTGCCGCGCGACGGCCGGCGCACGCTGCGCGTCGGCGGCGAGGCCGCGGGGACATGGCTGACCGCCCTCGCCAAGCGCGTGGCGCACCCGCCGAAGGACGCCAACTTCGCCGTCGGGGCGAACGGGAAGCTCCACCTCGTCCCGGCCGAGGCCGGCACCGTGCTCGATCTCGAGCGCAGCGCCCGCACGATCCTGCGCGCGGCCCTCTCCCCGACGGTCCGCGTCGCGCAGCTCCAGGTGCAGGCGGCCCAGCCGAAGCGGACGACGGAGCAGGCCATGCAGATGGGCATCACGGGGCTCGTCGGCGCCTACGAGACCTTCTACACCGGGATCCCGAACCGGCTGCACAACGTGCGCCTCGTCGCGCACCTCGTGGACGACAAGTTCATCGCGCCGGGGCAGGTCTTCTCGTTCAACAGGGCGACGGGAGACCGGAACGCCTCCAAGGGCTTCCTCGAGGCTCCCGTGATCATCAACGGGGAGCTCTCGACCGGGCTCGGGGGCGGGGTTTGCCAGGTCTCCACGACGGTGTTCAACGCCGCCTACGAGGCGGGCCTGCCGATCGTGGAGCGCCACAACCACGCCCTCTACATCAGCCACTACCCGCAGGGTCGCGACGCCACGGTCAACTACCCGGACGTCGACCTCAAGTTCC
>JAWVDX010000364.1:0-5579 GCA_033857015.1 Gaiellaceae bacterium | reverse complement strand
CGACATCGTCGCAGACCGCGAGTACCAGCGGTTCCTCGCCAAGGCGCTCGAAATGAGTGCTGTCCTGGACACCTGGAGGACCCTGTGACACTGCTTCACCACGAGGCGCTCGAGGACGTGCTAGTCGATGCCGACTGGGACAAGCGGCTGGTCGTGACGCCACTGCTCGACCGACAGCAGATTGGCGAGGCCTCGATCGATTTACGTCTCGGAACGGACTTTCTGCTGCTGAAGAAGACACTCCACGCCGGCGTCGAGCTCGTGAACGAGGAAGAGGAAGAGGAAGAGAGCGTGACTCCAGAGCAACTGCAAGCACGCGTCGACTCCCTTTACGACAGACGCAAAATCGCCTTCGGCGATGGGCTGTGGCTCCACCCTCAACAGTTCGCACTAGGCGCCACACTGGAGTTCGTACGGCTCCCCCCGACCTTGGGAGCCTACGTTCTGAGCCGATCGTCGTGGGGACGCCTCGGCTTGCTTGTCGCCACGGCCGTCATGGTTCAACCGCGCTTCGCGGGCGCATTGACGCTTGAACTCGTCAACGAAGGCGAAAGCCCGATCAAGCTTTATCCAGGCGTGAAGATTGCGCAACTCGCCGTGCACTCCCTGCCTAGCGTCATGCAGTTCGAGAAGGCCGATCCCAACTACCGCTGGCCCACAGGACCACAACCGGCGCGATTGGGAAAGGAGCAAGAGCAACTAGAGAAGATCCGGATGCTCGGCCAGAAGCTCGCCACGGTGTAGAACGACCTCGATCGCGCGCACAAGTGTGACTGCCGACTACTTCGACGCCCGCATGGTCAATCGGTCGCGCCTGTTGTGGGCGGTTGCGACGAGGCGCCAGCTCGACCGCTGGGAGCCGTACGTTGCTGAGAGTGCTATCCGCAGCTACCAGCAGGGCGAACTCGACTCGGCAGACATCTGGGCGGCCGAGCTCGAACATCACTTCACGCTGATCGCCGCACGCCACCTCATGCGGGCCCTCGAGCTCAAGCCCGTGGCAGCAGTCGCAGTCGACCCCACGATGCGAGCGGAGCTGATCGAGGGCCGCGATCTTCACGAACATTGGGTCGACAACCTCCCGGTGTTCAACGTGACCCCGCGTCCCGCACAGCCACCGCGACGATCCGGTCGGGACTTCGCGGCGCGGAACCCTGACCACAGCCCGTACTGGTGGCTCGGATGGAGCGGCGCCGGCGGGGCAATGTTGCTGCCGAACGTTCCCGCTCCCGCTCTGCGCCGGCTGCTTGACGACATCGAAGCCGAGGTGCTCACCGCCGATCCTTCGTTCGCGACCTTCGTTCCGCCCCTCATACCGTCGCGATGGTTTGAAGAAGACGGCCACTGGTGGCCGGCGGCTGATGTCAGCTGAGTCGAGGGTGCCGTTCCTCTGAATCTGGGGGAGCACCGGGGGGAGCACGGCTTGCTCCAGAGCGGCGTATCCGGCCTAGCTGTCCCACACAGCCATGCGGGATCGGGCCGATGGCGTATTGTCGAATGGGCCGTGAAGGATTCGAACCTTCGACCTTGGGATTAAGAGTCCCCTGCTCTACCAACTGAGCTAACGGCCCGAGCGGGCGAGAAGTATAGCCCTGCCCATCCTGCAGCCTTGCCGGGACCCGGCGCCCAGTCGGGGCCTACACCTCACCCATCTCGCCCGACCCGAGCGAGGACACCGTCGAGCGGCCGCGGGACGCGCTCGAGATCCAGCGCGGCGACCAGTCGCGCCGCGATCTGGACCTTGCGGCCACCCCGGGTGCCCATGAAGCGACGCAGCTGCTCCGGCGTGGTGCGCCCGCGCCACGCGGGTTGCCTCTGCAGCGTGCGAAAGGACTCGAGGTCGCCCTCCTCCTCGAGCACCCGCTCCACGGCGTCGGCACCCAGCGCGCGGATGAGCTCCTCTTCCAGGTCGTCGACGCACACGTAGAAACCGAGCGCCTCCATCTCAGCGCGCGTCAGATCGGAGCCCAGGCCGGCCCGCTCGACGCCGCGCCGGAACTGGCTCTCCTCTCCCGAATCGCAGAGGCCTGCCAGCTCGAGGTCGAGGCCGCGCGGGCCGAACCTGTCGAGGAACCGCCCGATTGCGTGTGCGCCGCCCATCGGCACGATCGAGACCCCCTCGGCTACGAGGTCGCGGCCTCGCCGTTGGGCCAGAACCTCGAGCGCGCGCTGGTCGCTGAGCCCCTCGACCAGCACGACCGCGGACGGCGCAGCTCCCGGCCCGCTCATCAACGCCGCAGCGTGTGGATCACCACGTCTGCAGTCTGCTTCGTCTCGACGAGCGAGAGCGAGCGCATGGCGTCGCCGTCGGCGAAGAGGCGCTTCCCGGCGCCAAGCACCGCCGGGAACACCATCAGGTGCAGCTCGTCGATCAGATCCGCGGCGAGCAGCCCCTGGACGAGCTGGGCGCTCCCCGCGACCAGGATGTCGCCCGCGAACCGCTCCTTCAGCGCGGCCACCTCGTCGGCAAGCTCGCCGCGCAGCACCGTCGTGTTCTCCCACTCGGGATCCTCGAGGGTCGAGGAGACGACGAACTTCGGCATCGCGTTCATCTTCTCGCCGAACTCGCCCGTGCCCTCCATCGTCGGCCACGCCTTCGCGAAGCCCTCGTACGTGCGCCGGCCGAGCAGCTGCGCGTCGGCCGCCTGCAGCTCCGCGAACTTGAACGCCCCGCCCTCGTCGCCCTGGTCGAACTTGAACGCCCAGCCGCCGCGGTCGAACGACTCGGCGCCGCCCGGATCCTCGATCACGCCGTCGAGCGTCACGAACTCCGTCACCACGACCTTGCCCATCTCCGCCTCCTTCGTCGAGTTGGGACCTTAGACGGAGGCCTGCGCGAGAACTCATCGCGCGCCGCGTAGGCTTGCGCGCGTGAAGCTGCTCTCCGTCGTAGGGAACCGGCCCCAGTTCATCAAGTCGGCGCCCCTCTCGCTCGCGCTGCGCGACGCCGGCATCGACGAGGTGACCGTCCATACCGGCCAGCACTACGACCGCGAGCTGTCGCAGGTGTTCTTCGACGAGCTCGGGCTCGCCGAGCCCCGCTACCGGCTCGCGGCGGGAAGCGGGTCACACGAGGACATGCTCGCCCGCATGCGACCGGGGCTGCTCGCGGCGCTCGAGGCGGAGCGCCCCGCTTGGGTGCTCGTCTACGGCGACACGAACTCCACGCTGGCCGGCGCGCTTGCGGCGCAGGAGCAAGGCGTCCCGATCGCGCACGTCGAGGCGGGGCTGCGCTCCGGCGACTGGACGATGCCCGAGGAGCGCAACCGCGTCGCCGTCGACCGGATCGGCCAGCTCCTGCTCTGTCCCGACGAGCGCTCACGGGCGACGCTGCTCGCGGAGGGCGTGCCTGGCCGCGCCGAGGTCGTCGGCGACGTGATGGCGGATGCGGCGCTCCGCTTCGGCCCGCTCGCGCGCGAGCGCAGCGACGTCCTCGCCCGGCTCGGTCTCACGCCGGGCGGCTACGGCGTCGTGACGATCCACCGCGAGGCGAACGTCTTCCAGCCCCGGCTCGGCAACATCGTCGCGGGCCTGAACCGCGTCGAGCTCCCGCTCGTCTTCCCGGCCCACCCACGCACCCGCGCCGCCCTGGAGCGCGAGCAGCTCGTCCTCGGCCCCCATATCCAGCTCGTCGCACCGCTCTCCTACCTCGACCTGACCGCCCTCGCCTCGCAAGCCCGCGTCATCGTCACCGACTCCGGGGGCCTGCAGAAGGAGGCCTACTGGCACCGCGTCCCCTGCGTGACGACGCGTCCCTCGACGGAGTGGGTCGACACGGTCGAGCTCGGCGCGAACGTCCTCGTCGACGACGACCCGGACGCCCTCGCCGGCGCGGTGGCGACGGCGAGCCTGCCGGCGGAGCTGCCGCCGCTCTACGGGGACGGCCACGCCTCGGAACGGGTCGCTCACATCCTCGCCACAACCGCTCTGTAGGGTATTCGCGGCATGGAGCCCAACGTCGCCATCGTCGGCGCCGGCTATGTCGGCGTGCCGCTCGCGCAGGTCTTCGCCGAGGCCGGGCAACGGGTCGTCCTGCTCGACGTGAGCGCCGACCGCGTCGCCCAGCTGAACCGCGGGGAGAGCTACATCGAGGACGTCCCGTCCGCCACCGTCGCGCGCCTCGTCGAGAGCGGGAACCTCTCCGCCTCGACCGACTACGACGTGCTGCGCGGGGTCGAGGCGATCCTCATCGCGCTGCCGACGCCGCTCTCGAAGCAGCGCGAGCCGGATCTGACGATCGTCGAGTCCGCCGTCGCCCAGATCGCGACGCGCCTCCAGGCCGGGCAGCTCGTCGTGCTCGAGTCGACGACCTGGCCCGGGACGACCCGCGAGCGCGTCCAGCCCCTGCTCGAGCAGGGCTCCGGGCTCGCCGCCGGCACCGACTTCCACCTCGCCTTCTCGCCCGAACGCGTCGACCCGGGCCGCGAGGACTGGACGACGAAGACGACGCCCAAGGTCGTCGGCGGGATCGACGAGGCCTCGACCAAGCGCGCCTCCGACTTCTACAAGCTCGCGATCGACACGATGGTCGAGGTCACCTCGCCCGAGGCGGCCGAGATGACGAAGCTGCTGGAGAACATCTTCCGCTCCGTCAACATCGCGCTCGCCAACGAGCTGGCGCAGCTTTGCGACCGGATGCAGCTCGACGTCTGGGAGATCATCGACGCCGCTGCGACGAAGCCGTTCGGGTTCATGAAGTTCGCGCCCGGCCCCGGGCTCGGCGGGCACTGCATCCCGATCGACCCGTTCTACCTGACGTGGAAAGCCAGAGAATTCAATTTCACGACGGAGTTCATCGAGCTCGCCGGCCGCGTCAACGAGAACATGCCCTACTTCTGCCGCGGCAAGATCTCGCGGGCGCTGAACGGGCACTCGAAGGCGGTGCGCGGCTCGAAGATCCTCGTGCTGGGGGTGGCGTACAAGAAGGACATCTCCGACATGCGCGAGTCGCCGGCCCTGAAGGTGATCGAGCTCCTGCTCGGCCAGGGCGGGCTCGTCTCCTACCACGACCCGTATGTCTCCGAGCTGAAGCAGTTCGACCTGCGCTCCGTCGACCTCGTCCCGGAGGACTACGACGTCGTCGCGATCCTGACCGACCACTCCGACATCGACTACGAGGACGTCGTCGCGCGCTCGCAGCTGGTCGTCGACTTCCGCAACGCGACGAAGGCGGTCGCACCCCGCGAAGGGAAGGTCTGGAAGCTGTGAGCAAGCGCGTGAAGGTGGGCCAGGTCGGCCTCGGCTACTGGGGCCCCAACCTCGCGCGCAACTTCGACTTCCTCGCCGACCTGCGCTGGCTCTGCGACCTCGACGAGGCGCACCTCCAGGACATCGGCAGCCGCCACCCGGGGGCGCAGCTCACCACCGACTTCGAGCAGCTGCTCGCCGACCCGGAGCTGGAGGCGATCGTCATCGCCACGCCGGTGCCGACCCACGCGCCCCTCGCCAGGCGGGCCCTCGAGGCCGGCAAGCACGTCTTCGTCGAGAAGCCCATGGCGATGACCGCCGCCGACGCCGAGGAGCTCGTCGCCCTCGCCGCCGAGCGCAACCTCGCCCTCATGCCGGGCCACCTCCTGATC
>JAWVDX010000363.1:0-6025 GCA_033857015.1 Gaiellaceae bacterium | reverse complement strand
AGCGGAAGCCGGGGATCTTCACCTGCTCCGCCAGGTCGGCGGCGGCGTGCTCGACGGCGTGCTTCACGTGCGCGCCGGGGACCTCGACGGTCAGGCGGACACGGTTCTGCGCGACTTCCTCGACCTGAGTCTCCACTCGGCCATTCTGCCAGCGCGGTGGCAGGCTACCGCGCTCCTGCGAACTTACCCTGGAAATCGGGGTGTTACGAGGGCGTCTTGCGGCGCACCACGAGGAAGCCGGCTGCCCCGACGACGACAGCGGCGAGCGCGAGGCCGACAAGGACGAGCCAGTGGTAGGAGCGGATCGAGGGCGTGCGCGGCTCCGCCTTCGGCTGGGCCGCAACCTTCCGTTCCGGGCCGAGCCGGGCGGGGCTCGCGTGCGCGACGCCGGTCGCCTTCAGCGGCAGGCGCGCGAAGTCGTAGTCCGGCGCGTGGAGCCGCGGCGAGCCGTAGCGCAGGGTGTAAGGCCGGGCGCCGCCGCCTGCGACGAGCAAGGGAACAGCCCAGCGGCTGACACGAACGCGCACCCCGCGCAACGGGCGGTCGTCGCCGTTGTCGATCGTGATCCGCACATAGCGCATCACGGAGCCGCTGAAGTCGACCGGAAGCGTCCTGCGGCGCGCGCCTGCGTAGCGGTAGATCCTGCTCCGGTTGGCCCACCAGAACTCCTTGCCGTCGAGGCTGGCAGCGACGAGAACGGGGCGATCGAAGGCCGGCGTCGAGGCGTCGACGATGACGCTCGTCACCGGCAGCGCGAGCCCCAGGTCGACGAGGATCACGGTGCGCTTGCCCCGCAGCTGCTGTGTGGTCTTCCTCGCCGGCCACGTGCCGCGCGCACCCTGGCGCGCCGGCAGGAACCGCCACGCGACCGGCGCCCCCTGGCGGTCGACAATCCGCAGGTCGTCGAAGCCCGAGCGTGCGTGCCCCGTCAGCGGCACGTCCGGAACGAGAGTGAACGGGCCCTTCCCTTTCGTGACGAGCGGGCGCTCGTACTTGAACGCGGGTGCCGCCGCGCTCGCTGCCCCGGTGGCGACGAGCGCGACGGCGAGGACGACGGCGAAGCGCGTCACTCGCTCTTCTCCGCGCGCGCGGCCTGCCGCTGGTAGGCGTAGGCAGCCGCGAGGAGCAGGATCCCCAGCGCGATGAACGAGGCGACGCGCGTGAGCGAGCCGAGCGAGGCGAGGTCGTACAGGAAGACCTTGGCGATCGCCAGCGTGAGCAGGGCGATCCCACCGAGGCGCACTGGCCGGATATCCCGCGAGAGGCCCGTGGCGAACAGCGCTACGCCGACGAGGCTCCAGAAGGCGCTGAGGCTCAGCGAGCGCCCGTCCGTGCTGGCCCCGGTGCCCGCGACACCGGCCACGACGAGGCCGGAGAGGCCGTAGAGCAGGACGAGCCCGCCCGCGACTCCGAAGGGCGTGCGCTGCTCTGCCTGGAGCTCGAGCGCGTTGCGGGCGAGCACGACGGCGCCGACGACCGCTGCCGTGGCGAGCGCCAGCGCAAGCGCGTGCGACGCCGAGACGCCGTAGAGGAGCGCCTGCCGCGGGGTCGCCTCCCACGCAAGGACATGGCCGAGTGCGACGAGGCTCCAGATCACGCCCGCCGCGCCGGCGGTGCGATGCGCTGCGCGATACGCGATGGCTGCGAGCAAGACCGCGCCGACCGAGAGCGCGGCGACGAGCGGCGTGCCGTCGAAGGCGATCGGCAGCGCCAGCAGGACGAGCCCTGCCGCGAGCCCCTGCAGCGGCTCCGCAACCCACTTCTCCCAGACGCTCGCGCGCAGGAGGAATGCCGCCGCGAGCGCACCGGCGGCGAAGACGAGCAGCGCCGGGATGCGGGTCTCCGCATCCAGCGTGCTCGCGTAGCCGCCGCCTTCCGGGAAGACGAGCCGGAGCATGAGCCCGAGCGCCACGGCGCTCCACACGGCCGCGGCGCCGAGCGACAAAAGGTGCCTCCAGCGGGCCGCGACGGCGACGAGGCCGATAGCCCCGCCGACGAGAGCTGTCTCTAGCCAGACGCCGTCGAGCGCGATCGGCAGCGCGAGCAGGACAAGTGCTGCCGCGATCCCCTCGAGCGGCGCGGAGACGAACCGGCCCCAGTCGCTCTTGCGCAGGAGCACCGTCGCTGCAAGCGCGGCTGCAGCGACCACGAGCAGGGCCGGGATCCGCACGGCCCAGTCGACCGTCGTCTCGTAGTCCTCGACGATGGCGAGGTGGAGCGCCAGCCCGAGCGCGAGCGCGCCGGAGACCGCCGCCGAGCCGAGCGCGACGCCGTGCGACCAGCGGCCCGCCACCGCAGCCAGCGCGACTGCGCCGACGGAGTAGGCGACCACGAGCCAGAGCCCGCTGAAGGCGATCGGCAGCGCGAAGAGCACGAGGCCGGCGCCGAGCGCTTCCAGCGACTCCATCGCGACGGCGAAGGCGCTCCTGCGGACGAGATACGAGGAGGCGAGCGCGGCCGCTGCGACCACGAGCAGCGCGGCAAGTCGGCGGCCCATGTCCAGGGAGCTCGCGTAGCCCTCCTCGGGCAGCGCGATGTCCACCGCAAGAACGAGCGCGAGGCCGCCCCAGGCGACCACGCCGAGCGCGGCGGAGTACCGCGACCACCGGCCGGCGGCGGCCGCGAGGCCGGTCGCCCCGACGGCGAGCCCGGCGACGAGCCAAGAGCCGCTGAGCGCGATCGGCAGCGCGAGCAGCGCGAAGAGCGCCGCGCCGACTTCGAGGATCTCGGAGAGGTGCTCCTCCCAGGCATTCGTGCGCAGGCAGTAGGACGCGACGAGCGCGGAGACAGTCATGATGAGCAGCGCCGCGATCCGCTCCTGCGCGTCGACCGTGCAGGCGTAGTCCTCGCCGGGGATCGCGATCCACAGCGCTATCCCGCCCGCGAGGCCGAGGAAGGCGAGCGAGCCGAGGACGGCCCGGCCGCTGGCGAGGCGCATGCTGATCCAGGCCAGCAGCGCTCCCTCGACGCCCCAGCCTGCGACGAGCCACGGGCCGTCGAGCGCCAGGGCGAGGCCGATCGCCGAGAGGCTGACGCCACACGCGACGAGCAGCAGGGGGATCTCACGGCCGTCGCGCATGCGAAGCGCCGCGAGGGCGCCGCCGGCGACGTGCAGGCCGGCCATCGCGATGACCCACGCAGTGGCCGCGTCGTCGTGGCCGGTGCGATCGAGCAGCAGCCAGCCGAGGCCCGACGTGAAGATCACGTTCGAGACGGCCAGCATGGCCGAGGAGGCGCGCAGCGCGGCGGTCGGGACGCGCAGCTCGTAGCCGAGCGCCGCGACGACATAGATCGCCCAGAAGAAGACGAGCGCGACGATGCCGGTGACGACGTGCTCCGACGGGTGGTGGAGCATCCAGACGGCGAGCTGCGGAGCGCTCGCGACGTATGCGAGGAGCGCCAGCCAGTCCCAGCGCTGCCAGACGAGGACACCCGTCGAGGCCGCGAGGGCGATGCCCATGAAGATGAGCGCCGCCCAGCCCTTCCCGGCGTCGACGGTCACCGGCGCCACGAGCGCGCCGAGGATGCCGAGCCCTGCGACCTGGACGGACTCGAGCCGTATCGCGGCCGCCGTGGCGACCGTCCCGATCAGCAGCGCGACCACGAGCGCGAGGGCGGTCGGGATGAGGTGGTAGAGGCTGGTCGCCCCGACGAGGCTGGCGTAGAGCGCGGCGATCGCCGTGCCGATGGCGACGAGCGACACCTGCGTCTGTCCCCGCTTCTCGTGGAGCCAGACGCCCACGCCGAAGAGCGCGGCCGAGCCGAAGAAGGCGAGTGCGATCCGCACGCTGGGCGGGATCCAGCCCCGCTGCATCGCGGTCGCCACGAAGAAGGCGATCCCGACGAGGATGGCGACTCCGCCGATCCAGGCGAAGAGCCGGCCACCGAGCAGCTGCTCGAGGTCGAGCTCCGGCAGCGTCGGCATCGTGCGCCGCGGCCGCGTGTAGATGGGAGGAGGCGGCGGGGGAGGCAGAGGGCGGTAGGCCGGAGACGCGGGAGCCGGCGGGCGCACAGGCGGCGCGGACTCCCAGGAGGGCACAGGCGCGGGCGGGACGACGGGCGGCGGCGGAGGCACCGGCGCTTCGTAGACGGGCCCGGGTTGAGGGGCGGGCATGGACGGGGCCGGCTGCTCGGGGACGAGGCGGCGGAGCCGGGTCTCGACCTCGGCCAGGCGCGCCTCGAGAGCGCGGAGTCGTGCTTCGTGGGTGTCGTCGTCGTATCGCATGTTTGCTATATAGCATTCCTGCTATGCCAAGTCCAGTGCGTCGCTGTGCGGAACGTACGCCTGTCCCCGGCCGTTCGCACCGGGCGTTCCCCTAGTTCTCTATGCTCGGAGGGTCTGCGGGCGTGGCGGAATTGGCAGACGCGACGGGTTTAGGTCCCGTTGGGCTCCGGCCCTTGGAGGTTCAAGTCCTCTCGCCCGCATCGTCGCCGCGCAAAGTCCGGGCGCTGCGCGCCCATGACGACTTTGCGCGGCAGCGGGACACCTCGATGCTTCCACGACGGGCCGCTGCGAGTCGCGCCCGCCCTGTCGGGCGCGACGGCGATTCGATCTTGGGCGGGGCGGGCATGTGAGTTGCCGACGACGAAGAGGGTGCCGGCTTCACGAGGAGGAGGCCGGAACCAAAAATGCCGCTTGTCCGTTGTTGGGACAGGCATCGACCGACGCAGAAGGGGGGTCTTCGTGGGCATTCTCTGGATCATCCTGATCATCGTGATCGTGCTCGCCCTGCTCGGGTTCCTCGGGCGCGGCGCCTGGTAGGCAGTGGCCTAAGGCCGTAGGCCTCGCACGTCGGAAAGATGAGCCGCCCGGACTACCCGGGCGGCACTTTCCTGTGTCACTCTGGATGGAGTGTCTGTTGCCCCCTCTGTCTTCGCGCGTGCTGACGCGCTCTCCGAGCTGCCGCGGCTCGGTGGCATGGCGCGCGCCGACGGCGTCGCGATCGTGAGCGAGCGCTTCTGGGCCTTCGCGAAGATCGACGGGACGCTCTCGACCGGTGAGATGCCGAAGCTCTTCCCCTGGCTGCGGCGGATCCCGCTCGTGCGGGGCGTCGCGCGCCTCGGGCTGTCGCTCGCCCCGATGCTCCGCCCGCGGGGGATCGCGAGCCGCCGCGAGCGCGTCGTGCTCGCCGTGGTGCTGCTCTCGCCCTGGCTCCTGCTCGTCGTCCCGGGCGCGTGGCGCTCGTGGAGTGGCGCGGCGATGACGCTCGGGTTCCTCGTCTGGCTCCTGCGCGGGCCGACGCTCCGCCTGCACGGCGGCGAGCACCGCGCGATCGCCGCCGCGGAGCTGCGCCAGCTCGTCGGCTCCTGGAACGGAATAGTGCGCCCGTCGCGCATCTCGCCGCGCTGCGGGACGAACTTCGTCGCCTTGCTCCTCCCCATCACGCTGCTCGCCGAGCGCTTCTCGCCGCTTCCCCCCACGCTCGCGACGCCGCTCCTCGTGCCGCTCGTCTCGCTCGCCCTGGCGACCGAGCTCTGGCGCTTCGTCCAGGACTCGCGCACGCCCTTCGCGCGCGTGGCGCTCCTTCCCGGTCTCGCGCTGCAACGCCTCACGACGCGCGAGCCCGAGCTCGAGCAGACCCGCACGGCGCTCCGCGCCCTCGCGTCGGTGCTCGAGCGCGAGCTGGTCTAGCACTCAGCGCAGGATCGTGACGGGCACGCCCGGGCGGATCCGCAGGACGAGCCAGTGCATCGCCGCGCTGTCGAGGCGCATGCAGCCGTGGGAGGCGGCCGTTCCCGGGACGCCGCCGACGTTCTGCATTCCGTGGACGGCGATCTGGCCCGGGCCGCCCTCGAACTCCTGCAGCACGTTGGAGCGAGCGCTCAACGCGAGCGCGAACGGCCCGCCGACGTCGTACGGCCGGAGCTCGACATCCTCCTCGACGAAGAACTCCCCCGGGGGCGTCGGCGTGGACGGTTTGCCGACGACCGCACTGAACGCTCGCACGAGCCGCCCGCTCCGGTAGACGCTGACCCGGCGTTCTGCGAGGCGGACGACGATCCGCCACCTCGTGGTGGCGGCCTG
>JAWVDX010000362.1:0-2715 GCA_033857015.1 Gaiellaceae bacterium | reverse complement strand
AGGCGCCGATCGGTGGCCTCCGGCCCCGTGCGGATCTCACGATCGTGGACGCGGCACGGATGTTCGGGGAGAGCCTCCTCCTCGTCGTCCTGTCCGGGATGGGCAAGGACGGGGTGGACGGCGCGGCCGAGGTGAAGCGCCGCGGCGGTCGTGTGCTCGTCGAGTCGGAGGCGAGCGCCGCGGCCTACGGGACGCCGCGCGCGATCATCGAAGCGCAGCTGGCCGACGACATCCTGATGCTGGACGAGCTCGCCGAGGCGATCGTCGCCGAGGCCGGCGTGTGGGCGCCTGCCGGAGACCAGGGCGGCTTGGTCTCGGCAGAGCAGAGCTACATCCAGTCGCTGAAGGCAGCCGGCGACACCCGGCGCCTGCGCGGCCTGTAGAGCCGCTCCCCGTCCGACCGCGCTGGGATGCTTCCGGCGATGGTTGAGGAGCGCGTCGTCCGCGTGCGCGTGCGCACGGTCGTCATGGTCGTGGCGGTCATCCTCGCGATGCTGGGGCTGCTGGCGATCCTCTCGATTGCGCGCCACGTCCTCGTCTGGATCGTGATCGCGCTCTTCTTCGCGGTGGCGCTCAACCCGCTCGTCGAGGCGATCCAGCGCCGGACGAAGCGCTCGCGCGGGCTGTCGGTCGGTGCGACGTTCGTCCTCGTGCTCGGCCTCTTCGTCGCGATCGGGGCCCTGTTCATCCCGACGCTCGTCCACCAGGTGGGGGGCTTCGCCGACAAGGTGCCGGGCTACGTGGACGACATCACCGCCGGGCACGGCCGCCTCGGCTTCCTCGAGACGAAGTACCACCTCGCGACCAAGGTCGAGCAGGCGATCGACAACATCAAGCAGGGCGGGGTCGCGAAGGTGCTCGGTCACGCGGGAGCGGCGCTCTCGCTCACCAAGAGCGTCCTGAATCTCATCGTCGCGACCGTCACGATCCTCTTCCTGACCTTCTTCATGCTGCTGGAGGGCCGCGCCTGGGTGGAGCGTCTCTACGGTCTCCTGCCCGCGGCGTCGCAGCCGCGGTGGCGCAAGGTCGGCCAGGACATCTACCGCGCGATCGGCGGCTACGTCGTAGGCAACCTCGTCATCAGCCTCATCGCGGGCACGCTCTCGACGATCGTGCTCCTCGCGACCAGCGTGCCGTACGCGGTCGCGCTCGGGCTCATCGTCGCGCTGCTCGATCTGATCCCGCTCGCGGGCGCGACCCTCGCGGCGGTCCTCGTGACGGCAGTAGCGGGCGTCACGCAGGGCTGGGTGGTGGCGGCCATCGTCATCGTCTTCTTCCTCGTGTACCAGCAGCTCGAGAACCACGTCATCCAGCCGATCATCTACGGCCGCACCGTCCAGCTCTCGCCGCTTGTCGTGCTCATCTCCGTGCTGGTGGGCGCGGCGATCGCCGGGATTCTCGGCGCGCTCGCCGCGATCCCCGTTGCGGGGGCGCTACAGGTGCTCATTCTCGACCTGCTCGCGCAACGGAGGCTCGCGCAGCCTCCGCCGGAGCCTGCCGGCTAGGGCGCGAAGAACGCAGCCACGTCGAGCGCGAGCTGCTCGAGTGCGCCCGCGTCGATCGGCACGATGGCACGGACGACCCAGTCGAGGTGCATGTCCCGCAGCTCCGTTCCCATCGAGATCGTTCCGCGCCCGTCGTGCGTGCAGGAGAGCGTGAGCCCACCCTCGTAGGCGCGCCACTCCGCGATCCCGTCCCAGCCGCGCCACTGCGGCGCCAGCTCCACGAAGAATTCGAGCAGCGACGTGTCCTGCGAGTCGGTGAGGTGGACGAGCGCGCTCGCCTCCAGCTGCGGCACCCGAAGGCGCGTGCGCATCGCCCAGAGCTGGCCGTCGTGCCGGCTGCGCGTGCTCGCTCCGTCGTACTCGTCCGACAGGAAGAGGAACGCCTTCTCGTGGCCGATCCTGAGCGACCGCGACTCAGTCACGGCAGCCAGCGGAAGCCGACGCGGTCGAGCCGCGGCTCCAGGGGGCTGCGCGGCAGGTCCGGGGCCAGCTCCGGCTCGTTGTAGCCGCCGGGAGCCACGTCGTTCGGAGCGAACGGCGAGAAGAGCGACGCAAGCGCCTGCAGGTGCCCGCGCCCCGGCCCGAGCTCGAACGAGCCGCCTCCGTAGGTGCCGATCCCCCGCTCGGCGCAGCCGTCGTACAGCTCGAAGAGCGCCTGCACGCTCCCGGAGCGGCACGGCTTCACGTTGATCATCAGCGGCCGGGCCGCGAAGGCATCCACGTCCTCGATCGTGTGGATCGGCTCGTCCCACGTGACCCGCCCCAGGTGCGGGGCCAGGATCTCGTCCGTCTCCGGCGACTCGCCCGGATCCTCGATCCAGGCCTCGGGGAGCAGCTCCGCCACGAGGCGGTAGAGCACCGGATCGGCCGGCTGGTCGACGACCGTGCCCACGTAGCGCCCCTTGAGGTCGACGACGGCGACCCGGCGCAGCTTGGCGAGCGCGCGCACCAGCTCCTCGTCCCAGTCGGAGCGGGCGTCGAGCTTGAAGCAGAGGAGCGGATCGTGCTCGCTCCGGCGCAAAACCGGCTCGAGGCTGGACGGGTCGCCGAGCCCCAGCGAGTTGACGAACCAGACCGGTCGCGGCGTGCGCCCCAGCACCTCCGGCAGCGACCGCCCGGCCTGGCGCAGCGCGAGGTCGAGCGCCGCGCTCTCGAAGCCCCAGCGCCGGTAGTTGCGCGAGACGCCCATCGCCGGCGCCCCGCCCGGGAA
>JAWVDX010000361.1:0-3964 GCA_033857015.1 Gaiellaceae bacterium | reverse complement strand
CTTGGGGTCGAACTGAACGCTCCCGCTGACGACGAAAAACTGGCTCGTGTACTGGCGCTGGACCAAGAAGTAGTTGACTGCGAGCAGCCCGGCGCCCGAGGCCAGGAAGAGTGCCCCGAAGAGGAGCGTGAGCCGCAGCCGCACCGTTCTCTGCGGCAGGAAGTCGCGCCAGGTCAGCGGGGCAGGCGCGCTCAGATCCGATACCCCGCGTGCGCGACGGTCTCGATTACAGGCGGGTCGCCGAGCTTGCGCCGCAGCCTGCTGATCGTCACCTTGACGACGTTGCTGAACGAGCCGGTGTACTCGTCCCAGCCGCGGCGGAGCAGCTCCTGGGTGGACACGGTCGCGCCGTCCGCGGCGAGCAGCAGCTCGAGGACGGCGAGCTCCTTCGGGCTGAGCTCGAGGCGGCGGCCCGCCCGGCTCGCTGCTCGTTGCGCCGTGTCCAGGCGGATGTCCCCCCGGACGAGCGTCGGGGGGAGGGCTCGCTGGTTGCGACGGGCGAGTGCGCGGATGCGTGCGACCAGCTCGGCGAAGGCGAACGGCTTCGGCAGGTAGTCGTCGGCGCCGAGGCTGAAGCCGTCGACACGGCTCTCGATCGTGGCCGCGGCGGTCAGCATCAGTACCCGCGCGCGTGAGCGGCGTGCGACGAGCGTGCGGCAGACGTCGTCGCCGTGGAGCTTCGGCAGGTCGCGGTCGAGCACGATCACGTCGTAGTCCTCACGGTCCGCGTTGCGCAGCGCCGCCTGTCCGTCGAAGTCGACGTCGTCCGCCAGTCCCTCGCGGCGGAGCCCGACCGCAACGGTGGCGGCGAGCTCCCGGTGGTCGTCGACGACTAGGACACGCATGGGTGGACGCCGGTCCCGAGGACGGAACCGGCGCGACCCAAGCATGCCGCAAGGGGGGTTACAGGGACATAACAGCTTCCGTTCCCCTGTCGTAACCGCTCGCGGGCTATTCAGTGGGAGTGCCCGCTCCACGCGTCCTCGCTCTCGTTGCCGTCCTGAGCCTTGCGGTCGGCTGCGGGAGCAAGACGGCTAGCCCGCCGGGGGTCGCGCAGCTCACCTCCCCGGCGACCGCGACCACGTCGCAGAGCGACAACAGCGCGCCTCTCGGCCGTCAATCGAAGCTGAACAGCCGCTGGGAAGTGCGGTTCTCGGCGTGCATGCGCTCGCACGGCGTGCCGAGCTTCCCCGACCCGCAGCCCGTGGCCGGTGGCGGCATGCGGCTGACCATCGACCGTCGCCGCGGGGTCGATCCGAGCACCCCACAGTTCAAGGCGGCGCAGAAGGCGTGCGAGAGGCTCCTGCCCGCCGGCAAGGGGGGCGACTCGACGACGAGTGCCGCCGACCAGGCCAAGCTCCTGGCATTCGCTGCCTGCATGCGCAGCCACGGGCTGCCCGACTTCCCCGACCCGCAGACGTCCGGCGGCGGCAACATCACGATCGAAGGAGGAAAGAGCGGTGGGCTGAACGCGAGCTCCCGGGTGTTCCAGGCGGCCGCGAAGGCCTGCCAGCACCTCCTGCCAGGCGGCGCGCCGGCGGTTGCTCGATGAGGCCCTCCAGGCACCCGCGGGCTCCCGTTCCGATCGTCGTGCTGAGCCTTGTGCTGATCGCCGCAGGGTGCGGTGGGGAGTCGACCGGGACTGGGTCGAAGACGGCGAAGAGTGCGGGCGCCGTTGGGTTCGCGCGCTGCATGCGCGGTCACGGCATCACGGGCTTTCTCGACCCGATGGTCGACCGCGACGGGAGGATGAGGATCGACATCCCGGCCGGAGTAGACCCGAGCTCGCCGCGGTATCAGGCGGCCGAAAGGGCCTGCCACACCCTCATGCCTGCCGGCCAGGAGCACCATGATCCGGCCGCGGACGCCACCAGGCTCGCCGAGGCGCTGGCGTTCTCGGTGTGCATGCGCGCACACGGCGTTCCGAGCTTCCCCGATCCCGATCCGGCCCACAACGGCGGTGAGCTCAAGGTCAGGCTCACCCCGGCGATGCGCCCGAAGTCACCATCGTTTCTGGCGGCGATGCGGCAATGCGACCGGCTCAACCCGCCGACCGAGCGTTCGCCTTGAGGCGCGGGGCTCAGCGCGCTCGACCCTGCGGCCCGGTTACAGGCACGTAACAGGTCCCGTTCCCCCGTTGTAACCGGCGGCCGACTACTTCTAGAAGCGCGGATCGCCCCGGCAAAAGGAGCTCCACCATGTCTCGTATTCTCAGTCCCATACTCGTGCTGAGCCTCGCGGCGGTCACCGCGGGCTGCGGTGGTGGCAAGCCGGCGTCTCAGGGTGTGGCGCATTTGACGTCCACGACGACCACGACCGCGGCTCAGGGAACCAGTGGCTCGAAGTCGGCGAGCCCGCAGGCCTTCTCGAGGTGCATGCGCTCCCACGGCGTCCCGCAGTTCCCCGACCCCAAGATCGACGCCGACGGCAACGCCCAGCTCTCGATCAACGGCGGTCCCGGCAGCGGGCTCGATCCGGAGTCGCCCCAGTTCAAGGCGGCTGGGAAGGCGTGCCAGAAGCTCCAGCCTGGCGGAGAGGGAAAGCGGGACCCGGCGATGGAGAAGCAGCAGCTCGGTCAGATGCTGAAGTTCTCGGGCTGCATGCGCTCGCACGGGCTTCCGGACTTTCCCGATCCGAAGGCCGACGGTGGGGGCATCAGCCTCATGCTGGGCAAGGGGATGAACCCGAAGTCGCCGCTCTTCCAGGCCGCGCAGAAGGCGTGCGAGAAGCTCATGCCCAAGCCGCCGAAGGATGGCAAGGGCGGCAACCTGAGCTCGAGCGGGCCGGGGGCCAAATGAGGCTTCGGACCGGGATCCGGGCGCAGCTGAGGCCAGGCCGCGTGATCGCGGGGATCGGTCTGATCGTGCTGATCGCGATCGGCGTCGTCATCGTGACGAACCCGTTCGCGGCGCCGAGCGGGTCGGCCGCCGGCGGGCCCGACAACGGCTCGGGCACCGCGCGGGCGACCGTGACCCGGCAGTCGCTCTCCTCGCAGACGCAGGTGAGCGCGACGCTCGGCTACGCCGCAGCGTCCAACGTGGTCATGCCGACCGGGACGGCCTCGGCGGCTGTGATCCAGGCGCAGCAGTCCGCGGCTTCCGCGTCCGCAGCGCTCCAGGGTGCGCAGGCGACCCTCGCGGAGGACACGCGGACGCTCGAGCGTGCCCGGGCGACCTTGCACGCCGACAAGGCGAAGCAGGCCGCCGACTGCCGTGGCGACGACGCGGCACAGAGCACCGGCGCCACCAGCACGGGTGCGTGCGCGACCGACCACGCGACGGTCGCGACCGACCAGCAGGCCGTGTCCGCCGCGGAGGAGAAGGTAGCGGCCGACAACCGCTCCGTCGCAACGGCGGCGGCTGCCGTGTCCGGGCCGGCATCGAGCCTGGCGGCCGCGCGCTCCTCGGGAACGTTCTACGACACCACCTCGACCTACACGATGCTGCCGACCGTCGGGCAGATCGTCCGGCGCGGCCAGGCGCTCTACGCGGTCGACGACACGCCGGGGCTGCTCATGTACGGGACGGTGACAGCGTGGCGGGCCTTCGCCTCCGGCATGTCGCCGGGCCCCGACGTGGCGGAGTTGAACGCGAACCTGCGGGCGCTCGGTTACGGGAGCGGGCTCTCGGGCGACACGTTCAGCTGGGCGACGCAGTCGGCCATCAGGAGCCTGCAGAGAGCGCACGGCCTCGCCGAGACGGGAGAGCTGCTGCTCGGCTCCGTGATCTTCAAGTCCGGAGCGGTGCGCGTCACCAGCGTGACGCCGACCCTCGGGGCGGCCGTCCAGGCGGGTGCCGTGCTCGCGGTCAGCTCGATCGACCGCGTCGTCACGATCGCGCTCGACGCCGCGCAGCAGTCGTCGGTCAAGGTCGGCGACGCAGCGACGATCACCATGCCCGACAACTCGACGACCCCGGGCCGCGTCTCGGCCGTCGGCAGCGTCGCGACGAGCGAGGCGAGCGAC
>JAWVDX010000360.1:0-4625 GCA_033857015.1 Gaiellaceae bacterium | reverse complement strand
CGACCCGCTCCCTCCGCCCGAGCCCGGCACGTTCGAGCTCGGCGCCTGGGAGCGCAGCTGGAGCGACGAGGGCTACGCCGCCGCCATCGAGTCGGTGCAGGCGGCGATCGGGCGCGGCGACGTCTACCAGGTGAACCTCGTCCAGCACCTCTCGGCCGGCTTCCGCGGCGACCCGCTCGGGCTCGCGGCGCACCTCGCCGTGCTCGGCCCCGCACCCCTCCCGTTCGCCGGCCCGGGCTGGGCTATCGTCTCGGCGTCGCCGGAGCTCTTCCTCGCGCGGCGGGGCAGGAAGGTCTGGACGATGCCGATCAAGGGAACGCGACCCCTCGCCAGGGGAGCCGAGCTGGACACGTCTACGAAGGATGCCGCGGAGCACACGATGATCGTCGACCTCGAGCGCAACGACCTCTCCCGGGTCTGCGAGCCGGGCAGCGTGCGCTGGGTCGACCGGCGCCGCCGGCGCGAGCTCGCCGGCGTCGCGCACCTCGTCAGCACCGTCGAGGGCACCCTGCGCGCGGAGGCGACGCTCCCCGACATCCTCGCTGCGACCTTCCCCGGTGGCTCCGTCACCGGGGCGCCGAAGATCGCGGCGCTGGACGAGATCGCCCGCCACGAGCCGGCCGGCCGCGGCGCCTCGATGGGAGCGCTCGGGCAGCTCCATCCGAACGGCGACTTCGAGCTCGCGCTGACGATCCGCACGTTCGCGGTCGCGGAGGAGCAGATCCACCTCTGGGTCGGAGGCGGGATCGTCGCCGACTCGGATCCGCTCGGCGAGGTGGAGGAGTCCTGGGTGAAGGCGCGCCCGCTCCTGGCGGCGGTGGCTGCGTGACGCTGCTGGCGCTGGCCGTGTCGGGCCGGGGCGTGGTCGACCCGAGCGAGCCCGTCGTCTTCGCCGACGACGCCGCGTTCATGCGCGGGCGCGCCGCCTTCGAGACGACCCGCGTCTACGGCGGCCGGCCGTTCAAGCTCGAGGCGCACCTCGAGCGCCTGGTCGGCTCCGCCGAGCGCATCGGCCTGCCGGCGCCCGACCTCGACCTGCTGCGCAGCCTCGCTGCGGACGCGCTCGCGGCCGGCGGTGCGACCGACGCGCGCCTCCGGCTCTACTGGACGCCGGGGCGCGAGGGTGCGGACGAGCCGATGGCGCTCGTGCTCGTGAACTCCCTGCCGACTGGACACGAGGCGGAGCGCGCCCGGGGGATCCGGCTCGTCGGCCTGCCGCTCGGCGTCTCTGTCGAGCTGCGGCACAAGGCGCCCTGGGTGCTGGGCGGCGTCAAATCGACCAGCTACGCAGTGAACATGGCCGCGGAGGCCGAGGCGCGCCGGCGTGGCGCCGACGACGCGGTCTTCCTGGCCGACGGCGACATCGTCCTCGAGGGCCCTGCGACGAACGTCTGGTGGCGGCGCGGTGACACGCTCTTCACGCCGGCGCTCGAGGTCGGGATCCTCGCCGGCGTCACGCGCGCGACCGTCGTCGAGCTGGCCGGAGCCGCGGGGTACGAGGTCGAGGAGGGCGTGTATCCGCTCGCCGAGCTCGCCGGCGCCGAGGAGGCCTTCACGTCCTCGTCGATCCGCGAGCTGCTGCCCGTGATCGAGCTCGACGGATCGCCCATCGGAGACGGGCTTCCAGGCCCTGCCGCGGCCCGGCTGCAGGCCGCGCTGCGCGAGCTCGCGTCCTCCTAGAGTTCGACAAATTCCGGGAGCCGGGTACCGTGAGTCCCATGGAAGAGCCGATCAGGCTGGGCGGGATGGCGCTCGCGAACGGCGTGCTCGTGCACGGCCCGAGCTCGTGGGCTGCGGCGGTGCGCCTCGACGACGGCTCGCTGAAGGTCGTGGCGGAGCGCAAGAAGCTCCGCGCGAACGACGTCGAGCTGCCGTTCCTCCGCGGCCCGCTACGCCTCGTCGAGGCCTTCGCCGTGCTGCCACGCTTGCGCGCACGCCTTCCGGAGGCGCGTCTGCCCTTCCAGCGTCCTGCCGTCCTGGCCGCGATGCTGGGGAGCGCCATCACGGTGCGCGGGCTGCGGGCTGCGCGGATCCGCCCACTCGCGCAGGAGCTGCTCGCCGGCCTCGCGGGAATCGCGCCGGCCGCGCTTGCGATGCGCGGCTCCGACCTCGCCGCCTACCACGGCGCCGAGCACGTCTCGATCGGGACCTACGAGCACGGTGAGGAGCGCGCCAAGGAGCACGAGCGCTGCGGCGGCCACCTCGTCGGCCCGCTGCTGCTGAGCTCCGCGCTTGCGAACCTCGCCGTCCGGCGCGCCCCGGAGCACCTGCGCTCCCGCCTCCGCTTCGCAGCCCAGCTCCTCTCGGTCGGCGTTGCGACCGAGACGTTCGGCTGGATGACGCGCCACCCGGAGCATCCCGTCGCCCGCGCGCTCTCCCGGCCCGGCCACGAGCTCCAGCACCGGCTCTCGACGCGCGAGCCGAGCGCGGATCAGCTCGAGGTCGCCGAGGCGGCGCTCGCCGCCTGCCTCGCGCTCGAACGGGAGGCCGTCGCCGTATGAGCATGCTCCACCTCCTCCAGCTCGCGCAGACGCTCGACCTGAAGACCACGCCGCAGGCGCCCCTGCCTGCGCCACACACGGACTTCCTCACCTCGTTCCGCGACCAGGTCTCCGCGTGGATCCCCGTCTTCCTCGTGCTCTTCCTGGGCCTGATGTGCTTCGTGATGATCCGGGTGATGCGGGCCATGCCGCGCACGAAGCCGGCGGAGTTCAATTCCGAGTCGGCGAGCGCGGTCACGTGGGACGACGTCGCCGGCGTCGAGGAGGCCCGCGCCGAGCTGATCGAGATCGTGGAGTTCCTCCGCGAGCCGGAGCGGTTCAACCAGCTGGGCGCGAAGATCCCCCGCGGGGTGATCCTCTACGGGCCGCCGGGAACGGGCAAGACGCTGCTCGCGAAGGCAGTGGCGCACGAGTCCGGAGCGAGCTTCTACGCGGCCAGCGCCTCGTCGTTCGTGGAGATGTTCGTCGGCCTCGGCGCGGCACGGATCCGCGGGCTCTTCAAGGATGCGCGCAAGAACGCGCCCTCGATCATCTTCATCGACGAGCTCGACGCGATCGGCCAGACGCGCAGCGGGATGGGCTTCAACCGCGAGCAGGATCAGACGCTGAACCAGCTTCTCGTCGAGATGGACGGCTTCGGCTCGCGCGACCAGCTGGTCGTGATCGGCGCCTCGAACCGCCTCCAGGATCTCGACCCGGCGCTCATGCGGCCCGGGCGCTTCGACCGCCGGATCCTCGTCTCGCCCCCGGATCTCCAGGATCGCGTCGAGATCCTCCGCCTCCATGCGCGCGGCAAGCCGCTCGCTAGTGACGTCGACCTCGAGCTCGTCGCGCGCCAGACGGCGGGGCTCACCGGCGCCGACCTCGCGAACCTCGTCAACGAGGCGGCGATCTTCGCGGGCCGCGCCTCGCAGCAGGTGATCACGCACCGCGACTTCGACGATGCGCTCGAGCGGGTCGTCGCCGGGCTCGAGCGCCGGCGGATCATCTCCGACAAGGAGAAGCGCATCCTCGCCTACCACGAGGCCGGCCATGCGGTGATGTCCCACCTCATGGGCGACTCGCCGCCGCTCCAGAAGGTGACGATCGTCTCGCGCGGCGATGCGCTCGGCTACACGTTCCACCTGCCCGAGGAGGACCGCTACCTCCACACCAAGGAGGAGCTCGTCGACTGGATGACGGTCGCCCTCGGCGGCCGCGCCGCGGAGCAGGTCGTGTTCGGACGTGTCACGAACGGCGCGGCAAGCGACCTCGCCAAGGTGAGCTCGATCGCCCGCGTGATGGTGTTCGACTACGGGATGGGCGACAAGATCAACGCGCGAACGGTGCGAGCCGACGACTATCCGCTCTCGGAGCAGTCCAAGCAGCTGCGCGACGAGGAGCAGGCGCGGCTCGCCGACGGCGCCTACGCCGAGGCGCTGCGGCTGCTCGACAAGCACCGCGCCTCGCTCGATCGTGTCGCGCTCGCGCTGCTCGAGAAGGAGACGCTCTCCCGCGACGAGATGAAGCTGCTCCTGCTCGACGTGGAGCCGGAGTCGCGCGCAAGCGAGACGATCGGCACGGTCCGGGCCCTCGCCGACCGTGGTGCTCGTGCCCAGGAGCCCGCTAGCTAGTATCCCGCCGGTGAAGGCGAAGGGCATCCACCACCTCGGCGTCGCGGTCACCGACCTCGACGCGGCGGTCGCGACCTACGAGCGCCTGTTCGGCGCCCGGCTCGAGCATCGCGCGCGGGTGGAGGACCAGGGCGTCGAGGCTGCGTCGCTGCGGATCGGGGAGAGTCGTGTCGAGCTGCTGTCCTCGCTCGGGGCTGACACACCGGTGGGTCGCTTCCTCGAGAAGCGCGGGCCCGGGATGCACCACGTCGCCTACGAGGTCGACGACATGCAGGGCTCGCTCGACGAGTTGGCCGGCGCCGGCGCGGAGCTGATCGACGGCTCACCGCGAGCCGGGCTGTTCGGGCTCGAGGTCGCGTTCGTCCATCCGGATTCGGTGCACGGTGTCCTCTCGGAGCTGGTCGCGCATGGCTGATGTCCGCGTCAGGTTGGCGATCGGCGTCGTGGGGCCGCGCACGCTCGACGTGCAGGTCTCCAGCAGCGGAGCGGACGAGCTCGACCGGGCGCTCGC
>JAWVDX010000359.1:0-3656 GCA_033857015.1 Gaiellaceae bacterium | reverse complement strand
CGCGACATTGGGAAAGGCCTTCGATCCGTACGCCACGAGCGCGTTTGGCGCCGCCTTCCGGTAGGCGCGGACTCGCGCACGCAGCGTCTCCTCGCAGTAGACGACGAGCGGTGTCCCGAACTGCTCCGCGAGCGCGGACGCGCGCACGCCGCCGACGCTGAGCTCGCCCGCGTCGAGGGCGGCGGAGTCGGGGAAGAGATCGAGCGACGCCATGGTGCGAGCGTATATCCCCGCCTCGTGGCCGCCTCTTGTCTATTCGGCTAGACAAATGCGCCGACTCGCGCTATTGTTGTCTAACACCATAGACAAGAAGGAGAAAACTGCATGACGCTAGACGAAGAAGTTCTGACCCAGACGAAGGAGATCCGCGAGCGGCTGCTCGAGTCGGAGCGCGCGCTCGAGCACCTGCGCGCCGACTACCACCATGCGATCCGCCTGCTCCACGCGCGTGGCGGCAACATGAGGGAGATCGCCGAGGCGCTCCTGCTCAGCCACCAGCGCGTCCACCAGATCGTCGGCGCGGACGCCGGCGGCCCGCCGAGCCCCGGTCGCCACGGCGGCCCGCCGCGCGGCCGGCGCCACGACTACCGCCGGGGACCGTTCTGGCGGTTCAGCCCCGACGCACGTGAGGTGATCGTCCGCGCGAGCGCCGAGGCGCGCGAGCTTGCGCACGGCGCTGTCGAAGCGCCGCACATCCTCCTCGCCCTCGAGGACAGCGGTGTCGACCAGGCCGATCTGCGCGCGCGGGTCGCGAGCGCCTATCCGCAGGGGCCGCAGCAGCGGCGCGGGCGGATGCGCCTCGGCCACAGCGCCAAGGAGGTCATCGAGGCAGCGGACCGGGCGGCCGGAGAGCGGCACGTGACGGCGAGCGACCTCGCCGCGGCGCTGGCCGCGGAAGGCTCGCAGGCGCGGGAGTCGATCGACGCGCTCGGGGTCGATCCCAGGCGCGTGCGGGAGGAAGCGGGCGAGTAGGCTGCCGCGCTGGTGAAGGCGACGCTCGTCCGAGCTGAGGACGCGCCGGGCATTCGCGTCCGCCTGACCTAGCGCGCTGCGCCGGTAGCCTGCCCCGGGTGGAGCGGGCCGCAGAAGACCTCCCGGCGGTGGCCGCCGGCGCTCCGCCCGGCACGCCGACGCGGGCGCCGGTGCTGGCGTCGTTCGCGGCCATCTACCTGGTCTGGGGCTCGACGTTCCTGGCGATCCTCTGGGCCGTCGAGACGATCCCGCCCTTCACGATGATGGCGCTGCGCTGTCTGATCGGCGGCGCGATCCTGCTCGGCCTCGGCCTCCTGCGCGAGCCTGGCTTCGCCTGGCCGAGCCGCCGCGAGTGGGCCGGCGCGGCAGTCGTCGGTGCGCTCTTCTTCGTCGGCTGCCACGGCCTTCTCGCCTACGCCGAACGCACAGCGCCCTCGGGGGTCTCGGCGCTGTTCCTGGCGACGATCCCGCTCTACGTCCCGTTGCTCGCCTGGTGGCTGACCGGCGACCGGCGCCCGAGCCTGCGCTTCTCGCTCGCGCTCCTTGCGGGGTTCACCGGCGTGTCCCTTCTGGTCGCGGAGCAGAGCGGGACTGGCGGGCTCAGCACGCTCGACGCGGTGCTCCTGCTCGTCTCCGCGTTCTGCTGGGCCGCGGGGACGGTGGCGACGCGGCTCGTGCCGGTGCCCCGGGCGCCGCTCCTCGGTGCGGCGACGCCCCTCCTCGCCGGTGGCGTGCTGCTCGTGATCGTGGCGCTGGCGACCGGCGAGGTGACCGGCCCGCGGCTCGACCACGTCTCGGCACGCTCGGTCGTCGGGCTCGCGTACCTGATCGTCTTCGGCACCGTCGCGACCTTCTCCGCCTACATCTGGCTGATCCGTGTCGTCTCGCCGACCCGTGTCGCGACCTACGCGTTCGTGAACCCTGCGGTTGCGGTACTCCTCGGCTGGGCGATCGAGGGCGAGTCGCTCGCGACGGGGTCGATCGTCGCCACAGTGGTCATCGTGGCCGCGGTCGCCGTCGCGGTCACCGAGCGGGGAGGAGGAACGGAATGAGCACGATCCCGGGCAGCTGTCTCTGCGGCGGTGTCCGCTACGAGGTGCTCGGCACGCCCGAGACGGCGTCGCACTGCCACTGCTCGCGCTGCCGCAAGCAGACGGGCACCTTCGGGACGACCAGCCTGCGCGTCCGGAGCGAGAGCATCCGCCTGCTCGCCGGCGAGGAGCTGCTCGGCACGTGGCAGCCCGCGCCCGATGCCGGCATCAAGGTCTTCTGCACGCGCTGCGGCTCCAGCCTCTTCGGCGGCCAGTGGCCCGACGGGCCGATCGTCTCGGTGCGCATGGGCTGCGTCGACGCCGATCCCGGCGTCCGCCCGGAGCGCCACATCTACACCGCGTCGGCGGCACCGTGGTTCCCCGTGCCGGACGACGGCCTGCCCCGCTTCGAGGAGGGCTCCGATGCCGGCGATCCCCGGTAGCTGTCTCTGCGGCGGGGTCCGTTTCGAGGTCGAGCCGCCGTACATCCGGGCGAGCCACTGTCACTGCTCCCGCTGCCGGAAGCACTCGGGCACCTACGGCGAGGCCCAGCTGCGCCTGCCCCCGGAGCAGCTGCGCGTGCTCGAGGGCCAGGAGCTGCTCCGCTTCTGGGAGCCGGACGACGGCGGCGGCCGCAAGGTCTTCTGCGTCCGCTGCGGCTCGAGCCTCTTCGGCGCGCAGTGGCCCGACGGCGAGGTCGTCTCGGTGCGGCTCGGCGCGTTCGACGAAGACCCGAGGATCCGCCCGGAGTACCGCTCCTGGGTGAGCGCGGCGCCGGCCTGGCTGCCGCTCCCGGACGACGGCCTGCCGCGCCATGAAGAGGGCGTCCCGGCGAGCTAGGCTGAGTCCATGGAGCGGCTGAGCCTCCTGCTCGTCGCCGCGGCGGCGGTCTCCTTCGGCGTCGTGGGCATCCGCAGCGGCAGCGACGGCGACCTCTCCCGGAGACCGCAGGGGCGAATTGGGCCGATGCAGGACGCCAAGCAGTCGCTTCTCACCAGCGAGCGCCTCGAGGTCTGCGTCTCGGAGGGCTCTGTGCAGGGCTGGTCGGAAACGCGCGCGTCCTCGAGTGCGCCTGGGGGCGGTAGCCGCGGCGTTCCACAGCCCCGGTCGTTGGTACCATTCCCCCCCGCGATGCAGCACCTTCTTCCGTAACCCAGGAAGCGGCCGCGGACGAGACACCGTGACGGCTTCCCCTGAGCCTCTCGTATGAGAGGCTTTTTTGTGCCCATGACCGAGCGATACGACCCACAGGCGATCGAGACGAAGTGGCAGCGCGTCTGGGAGGACGCGCAGGCGTTCCACGTCCCGAACCCGGAGCCGGGCGAGCCGACCGACGGCAAGCACTGGTACCAGCTCGAGATGCTGCCCTACCCCTCCGGCAACGGGATGCACATGGGCCACGTCCTCAACTACACGATGGGGGACGTCGTCACGCACGTGCGGAGGCGCAGCGGCTGGACCGTCCTGCGCCCGATGGGCTGGGACGCCTTCGGCCTGCCAGCCGAGAACGCGGCGATCCGCGAGGGGGGCCATCCGCGCGAGATCACCGAGCGCAACATCGCCACGATCCGCACGCAGATGAAGCGGCTCGGCTGGGCGATCGACTGGGATCGCGAGGTCTCCTCGCACGATCCCGACTACTACCGCTGGACG
>JAWVDX010000358.1:0-2844 GCA_033857015.1 Gaiellaceae bacterium | reverse complement strand
AGGAGCTGCCGGACGGCGAGGCGCCGGCCCACGAGATCGCCCGCGCCCATCACGGCTCCCTCGCGCGCGAGCAGCGCCTCGAGATCGAGGAGCTCCTGAAGCGCGGCGAGATCCCCTGTCTCGTCGCCACCTCCTCGCTCGAGCTCGGGATCGACATGGGCGCGGTCGACCTCGTCATCCAGGTCGAGTCGCCGAAGTCGGTGGCGCGCGGGCTGCAACGGATCGGGCGTTCGGGGCACGACCTCGACGCTGTCTCCAAGGGGCGCGTCTTCCCGAAGTTCCGGGGCGACCTCCTGGAGGCGGCCGTCGTCGCGCAGCGCATGGAGGAGGGGCTCATCGAGGAGACGGTCATCCCGCGCAACCCGCTCGACGTGCTGGCGCAGCAGATCGTCGCGATCTGCGCCGACGAGGACGTCTCCGTCGACGACC
The DNA here is from genome assembly GCA_033857015.1 of Gaiellaceae bacterium. Taxonomy (GTDB): domain Bacteria; phylum Actinomycetota; class Thermoleophilia; order Gaiellales; family Gaiellaceae; genus JAWVDX01. Next base: position 2,415 of record JAWVDX010000358.1, on the reverse strand, counting down.
TGCTCGCGCTCGTGCACCGCGCCTATCCGTTCCGCGACCTCTCGCGCGTGCAGCTCGAGAACGTGCTCGACATGCTCGCGGGGCGCTATCCCTCGGACGAGTTCGCCGAGCTCCGCCCGCGGATCGTCTGGGATCGCACCGCGAACGTCGTGCGCGGGCGGGAGGGCGCGCGCCGGCTCGCGGTCACGAACGCCGGGACGATCCCCGACCGCGGCCTCTTCGCCGTCCAGCTCGTCGGCGGCGGCGGTCGCGTGGGCGAGCTCGACGAGGAGATGGTCTACGAGGCGAGGGCGGGCCAGGTCATCCAGCTCGGCGCCTCGACCTGGCGGATCGAGGAGATCACGCGCGACCGTGTCCTCGTCTCGCCCGCGCCGGGAATTCCGGGCGCGGTGCCGTTCTGGAAGGGCGAGGGCGTGGGCCGTCCGGTCGAGCTCGGCGCCGCGATCGGCCGGGCCGCGCGCGAGCTGGCCGCGCTGCCCGAGGAGAAGGCGCTCGCGCGGCTGCGCACGGAGAACCGCTGCGACGAGCGTGCCGCTGCGAACCTGCTCCAGTTCCTGCGCGACCAGGAGGCGGCCACCGGCGTCGTCCCGTCCGATCGCACGATCGTCGTCGAGCGCTTCCGCGACGAGATCGGCGACTGGCGCGTCGTCATCCTCACCCCGTTCGGCGCACGGGTGCATGCCCCGTGGGCGCTCGCGCTCGGGGCGCGGCTGCGCACGACGCTCGGCCTCGACGCGCAGGCGATCTGGTCCGACGACGGCATCGCGCTCCACCTGCCCGAGGTGGACACGCCCCCGACGCTCGAGGAGCTCCTCATCGCCCCGGACGAGCTCGAGGAGCTGGTCGTCACCGAGGTGGGGCAGTCCGCGCTCTTCGGAGCCCGCTTCCGCGAGAACGCGGCGCGCGCGCTCCTCATCCCGCGCCGCCGCCCCGGCCAGCGCACACCGCTCTGGCAGCAGCGCCTGAAGGCGCAGAACCTCCTCCAGGTCGCGCGCCGCTACCCCGCGTTTCCGATCGTGCTCGAGACCTACCGGGAGTGCCTGCAGGACGTCTTCGACCTGCCCGCGCTGACCGGCATCCTGCGCCGCCTGCAGACGCGCGAGCTCGACCTCGTCGAGGTCGAGACCGCCACGGCGTCGCCCTTCGCGAGCTCGCTGCTCTTCGACTACGTCGCCAACTACATGTACGAGGACGACACGCCGGCGGCCGAGCGCCGCGCCCAGGCGCTGTCGCTCGACCGCGATCTGCTGCGCGAGCTGCTCGGCCAGGAGGAGCTGCGCGAGCTGCTCGATCCCGAGGCGTTGCACCAGGTGGAGACGGAGCTCTGGCGCACGCCCCGCTCGCCCGACGAGCTGCACGACCTGCTGCGCCTGCGCGGCGACCTGCGCGCGGGCGAGTACGCCGAGGAGCTCGCGGCGCCGCTCCTGCAGGAGGGGCGGGCGCTGCTCGTGCGCCTCGCCGGTGAGCAGCGGCTCATCGCCGTCGAGGACGCGGGTCGCTACCGGGACGCGCTCGGCGTCATGCCGCCGGGAGGTCTCCCCGAGGTGTACCTCGAGGGCGGGGAGGAGCCGCTGCAGGCGCTGCTGCTCCGCTACGCCAAGGGGCGCGGGCCGTTCACGAGCGCCGAGGCGAGCGCCCGCTTCGGACGCGACCTCGAGCCAGAGCTGCGCGCGCTCGAGCGGGCAGAGCTGCTCGTCCGCGGAGAGCTGCGCCCCGGCGGCACAGAACGCGAGTGGTGCGATCCGGACGTGCTGCGGCGGCTTCGCCGAGTCACGCTCGCGCGCCTGCGCAAGGAGGTCGAGCCGACGGAGCCCGCTGCGCTCGCGCGCTTCCTCCCCGCGTGGCAGGGCGTCGACCGGCGCAACGGGCTGCGCGAGGCGCTTGTCCCGCTCCAGGCGCTCGCGCTCCCCGTCGCGCTCTGGGAGTCGGAGCTCCTCCCGCGCCGTGTCCCGTCCTACCAGCCCGCCCAGCTCGACCAGCTCTGCGCGTCGGGCGAGCTCGTCTGGGTCGGTGCCGGGCTCGACCGCGTCGCGGTGTACTTCCGTGACGACGCGCCGCTCCTCGGCGCGCCCGCGGCCGCTCCGCCGCCGGAGGGGGAGGCTCACGATCGCCTGCGTGGCGCGCTCGCCGTCGGCGCGCTCTTCTGGGCTGATCTCCTCGCCGCGAGCGGCCTCGAGCCGGAGCAGGCGCTGCCCGCGCTCTGGGAGCTCGTCTGGGCCGGCGAGGCGACGAACGACGCGTGGGCGCCGCTTCGCGCGCCGCGCCGACACGAGGTGCCGAAGCCGGTTGCGCGCCGCTTCTCCCGGCGCCGCAGCGCCGCCGCGACGGCGACGCAGGGCCGCTGGTCGCTCGCCGCTCCGCTCTTCGCAGGAGCGCAACCGGATCGCCGCGCGCTCGCCGAGCTGCTGCTCGAGC
>JAWVDX010000357.1:0-5681 GCA_033857015.1 Gaiellaceae bacterium | reverse complement strand
ACCCGGGCTACGTGAAGTGGCGCAAGGGCGGGGAGGAGCACGGGACGAGCGTCCCGGTCGTGAGCGCGCTTCACGAGACCGTCGAGACGGTGGACATGAAGGCGGCGCATGCGCTGCGCAAGGCCGTGGGCGGCGCCGGCTGGGAGCAGTACCAGCGCTTCGCCGAGCTCGTGAACACGCGCGTGCCGATCGAGCTGCGCGATCTCCTGGAGCTCGTGCCCGCGGGCGAGGCCGTTCCGCTGGACGAGGTGGAGCCGGTCGACGCGATCGTCAAGCGCTTCTCCTCGGGCGCGATGAGCCACGGCGCCCTCTCCAAGGAGGCGCACGAGACGATTGCGATCGCCTTGAATCGCCTCGGTGCCCGCTCGAACTGCGGCGAGGGCGGCGAGGCTCCCGATCGCTACATCACGGAGAAGAACTCCTTCATCAAGCAGGTCGCCTCGGGCCGCTTCGGCGTCACGCCGGCCTACCTGCGCTCCGCCGCGGAGCTGCAGATCAAGGTCGCGCAGGGCTCCAAGCCGGGCGAGGGCGGGCAGCTCCCGGGCCACAAGGTCACGGTCGAGATCGCACGCCTGCGGCACACCGAGCCCGGCGTGGCGCTGATCTCGCCGCCGCCGCACCACGACATCTACTCCATCGAGGACCTCGCACAGCTCATCTTCGACCTGCGGCAGGCCAACCCGCGCGCGGACGTCTCGGTGAAGCTCGTCGCCGGGTCGGGCGTCGGGATCATCGCGGCGGGCGTCGTCAAGGCGCTCGCGGACATCGTCCACATCGCCGGCTGCGACGGCGGCACCGGCGCCTCGCCGCTGTCGTCGATCAAGAACGCCGGCGCGCCGTGGGAGATGGGCCTCGCCGAGACGCAGCAGGCGCTCGTCTCCGAGGGGCTGCGCTCGCGCGCTCGTGTCCGTGTGGACGGCGGCTTCAAGACCGGGCGCGACGTCGTGGTTGCGGCGCTTCTGGGCGCGGACGAGTACTCGTTCGGCACAGCGCTGCTGCTCGCCGAGGGCTGCCTGATGGTGCGCTCCTGCCACCTCGACACGTGTCCGGTGGGGATCGCGACGCAGGATCCGAAGCTGCGCGAGAAGTTCGCCGCGACGCCGGAGCAGGTCGAGGCGTATCTCCTGTTCGTCGCCGAGGAGGTGCGGCGCACACTCGCCTCGCTGGGGCTGCGCTCGCTGGACGAGGCGACCGGGCGGACGGAGCTGCTGCGGCAGCGCGAGGTCGAGAACGTGCGGGCGAACCTGCTCGACATCTCGCCGCTGCTGGCCAAGGGCGGGGACGGGCCGACGCGCTATCTCGGCGAGTCGCCGCTCGAGGCGCCGGGCGGCGCGCTGAACGCGCGGCTCGCGCTCGAGGGCGCCGCTGCGCTCGAGGAGCCGGGCACCGTCGAGCTTGCGTATCCGATCCGCACCGGCGATCGCACCGTCGGCGCGCGGCTGGGCGGCGACATCGGCGAGCGCTTCGCGCTGGAGCGCCCGCCGGGCAAGGTGCGCGTCCGCTTCACGGGCGCGGCGGGGCAGAGCTTCGGGGCGTTCCTTGCGAAGGGCGTCACGCTCGAGCTGGAAGGCGTCGCGAACGACTATGTCGGCAAGGGCATGGGCGGCGGCCGCATCGTCATCAAGCCGCCGGCCGACGATGCGGGCGATCCTGGTCTGGTCGGGAACACCGTGCTCTACGGGGCGACGGGCGGCGCGCTGTACGTGGCCGGGCGCGCGGGCGAGCGGTTCGGCGTGCGCAACTCCGGGGCGACCGCGGTCGTCGAGGGCACGGGCGACCATCCGTGCGAGTACATGACGAGCGGCACCGTCGTCATCCTCGGGCCGCACGGGCGCAACCTGGGCGCCGGGATGAGCGGCGGCGAGGTCTTCGTCTACGACCCGGACGACCTGCTCCAGCAGCGCTTCAACGACGACCTCGTCACGGCCGCGCGACTCGACGAGAACGAGGCGATGCGGCTCCGCGGCCACGTCGGCCGGCACGAGGAGTTCACGGACTCGCAGATCGCGCACGACCTGCTCGATCGCTGGGAGGAGTCCGTCGAGCAGTTCTGGCGCATCGCCCCGCGCGCCAACGTGGCCCGGCTCGAAGAGGAGCACGAGGGCACCGTCACCGCTCCGTAGGCGGGCGCCACGTCGGAACGAAGGTGCTTCCGTCGGTTTGAGCCAGCCGCTTGCGGCGGGTGCCGTCGGGGCGGATGACCGCCAGGTATCCGACGCCGTGTTCGCGGTCGACCTCCTGGTAGGCGATCAGCGTGCCGTCGGGCGACCACGAGGGCCCGTCGGTCGCGAAGGCGCCGTGGGTCAGGACGCGCTGGCCTCGGCCGTCGGGTCGAACGACGCAGAGCTCGTCGCCGCACTCGAACGCGATCCACCGCCCGTCGGGCGACCACGCCGGGCCGGCGTTCTGGGAGGCGATGCTCGGGTTCGACACGCGGCGCCGGTGCGAGCCGTCTGCCTTCATCACGTCGATTTCGTGAAGTGCTGCGCGGGGAGTCACAACGGCGAGGCGCTGTCCATCGGGGGCCCAGTCGGGCTCGGCTCCTGCCGTCAGGACCCGCCGAAATCCAGCGCCGGCGGTGTCGACGATGACGACGACGAGACTGCGCCCGAGAAGCATCGAGTAGGCGAGCCGCCGTCCGTCTGGCGCCCAGCGAAGCGGGCCGAACGGATGGACGGCCGTGGCGATGACGTGGGCGTCGGAGCCGTCGGCGCTCACGACCGCAATCCCACTCCCTTCGCGCAGGAAGGCGATCCGTCGCCCATCCGGCGACCACGCCGGATACGCGTCGTAGTGGCCGTGTGTCACGCGCAGCTCGTGCGATCCATCCGCCTCGCTCACGCGGATCTCGTTGCTGCGTCCCCAGGCGACGAATGCGAGCCGCTGCCCGCCGGGCGACCAGGCCGGCAGCCCGCTCCGGGCGGAGCGCGTCAGCCTCCCGCGGCCCGTTCCATCCATTGCGACGACATCGACGTGCGCGCGAGGCGGGTGCTCGGACACGAAGACCGGGAAGGCGATCAGCTGGCTGCTCGCGTCGTTCCCTGTCACGAGTGCAACCGATACGACGATGACCGCCAGCGCCACCGAGACGCCGACGAGCAGCCACGAGTGTCGAGCTCGCCAGCGCATCGCGGCCCAGCCTATTCGAGGGCGGCGCTCAGTAGCCGGAGGCGCTCGTGGTTGGGGGCGTCGTCGTGGCGCCGCGGCCTGGCATCGGCGGCGTCGGGTCGTGGTGCGTAACGCAGGCGGCGAGGCTGAGCCCGAGGACGCAGAGGAGTGTGAGCGCGAGCAGCTTCATCGTCCCGATTACGCCTTGCTCGGCGTGACGGTTTCCACGGCGAGCTCCTGCAGCGGCGGTCCGATCCGCCCCGCGGCGCGCGCGCGCCCCGCTGCGCGCAGGACACGACGGTAGGCCGCAACGGCGCTGTCCCCGCCGGCCATGACCTCGCCCGTGGACTTCATCTCGGGGCCGCGGTCGGCGGCGCCGGCGAAGCGGTCCGCGGGGAAGATCGCCTCCTTCGCCCAGACGCGGGTCGGGACGGCGCGCTCGGGCAGGCCGAGCTCCTCCAGCGAGGCGCCCAGCATGAGCCGGCAGGCGTGGTCGACGAGCGGGATGCCGGTTGCCTTGGCGACGAACGGCACCGTGCGCGAGGCGCGCGGGTTCGCCTCGATGACGTACAGGTCACGCCCGCGGAGCGCCAGCTGGAGGTTGAGCAGCCCGCGGGCGCCGAGCCTGGCGACGAGGCGCGCGGCCAGGTCGCGGATCTCCTCGTCGAGGGCGGCGGTGATCGAGGGGCCGGGAAAGACGCAGGCGGAGTCGCCCGAGTGGACGCCGGCGGGCTCGATGTGCTCGAGGATCCCCGCGACCCAGGCCTGCTCGCCGTCGCAGAGGATGTCCACGTCCAGCTCGAGCGCGCCCTCGAGGTACTCGTCGACCAGCACGGGCTCGGTCGTGGCGATGGTGTCCGGGTCGCGGACGATACGCATCCCGCGGCCGCCGAGGACGTAGTGCGGGCGCACGAGGACGGCCCCGCCGATCTCCCGGGCCAGCGCCCGCGCCTGCTCGGTGGTGTCCGCGGTGCCCCAGCGCGGCGCGCGCAGGCCGATCTCCTCGAGGAGCCGCGCAAAGGCGCCGCGGTCCTCGGCCGCCTCGATCGCGGGGAGCGGGTCGCCGAGGAGCGGGACGCCCGCGTCCTCGAGCGCCCGGGCGAGGCGGAGCGGGGTCTGACCCCCGAGCGACACGACGACGCCGAGCGGCTGCTCCAGCGCCACGACGTCGAGCACCCGCTCGAGCGTCACCGGCTCGAGGTAGAGGCGATCCGACGTGTCGTAGTCGGTGGAGACCGTCTCCGGGTTCGAGTTCAGCATCACGGCCTCGTAGCCGAGTCGCCGGAAGGTCTGCGCCGCGCGGACGCAGCAGTAGTCGAACTCGACACCCTGGCCGATGCGGTTGGGGCCGGAGCCGAGCACGAGGATCGCCTCGCGCGGATCCGGCTCCAGCTCGTCGCCACGCTCGTACGAGAGGTAGAAGTACGGCGTCTGCGCCTCGAACTCGGCGGCGCAGGAGTCGACGGCGAGCCGGCCCGGGCGCGGCGCCTCTGTCCCGTCGGGACCGGTCCTGGGGCCTGGCCCCGGGACATGTCCGCCGGAGACAAGGAGAGCCGAATCGGGCAGGCCGAAGCGCTTCGCCGCAGCCAGGTCGCCGTCGGCTTCGAAACGGCGGATCGCCTCGTGAATCGACGCGATCTCCTCCTGGAAATAGGGGTGCGCATCCGGGAACTCGGGGATCGCGAACGGGTGCTCCAGGCCCTCCACGGCCTTGAGGAACGCCTCGGGGAACGTCCTCCCGAGGCCGAGCGACTCGCCGATGGCCTTCATCTCGGTGCCGAGGACCGGAGTGACGCCGAACTTCTCGAAGTCGAAGCGCGGCGCCTTGACCGCGACGTAGTCCAGCGCCGGCTCGAAGGCGGCGGAGCTCTTCCCGGTGATGTCGTTCGGCAGCTCGTCCAGCGTGTAGCCCACGGCCAGGAGCGCCGCCAGCTTCGCGATCGGGAACCCCGTCGCCTTCGACGCGAGCGCAGACGATCGGGATACGCGCGGGTTCATCTCGATCAGCGCCAGCTCCCGCGTGTCGCGGTTGTAGGCGAACTGCACGTTCGCCCCGCCCGTCGCGACGCCGACCGTGCGCGCGCAGAGGAACGCCGCCTCGCGCAGCCGCTGGTACTCCGCGTCCGGCAGGGTCTGCTGCGGCGCGACCGTCCACGAGTCGCCCGTGTGGATCCCCATCGGGTCGATGTTCTCGATCGAGCAGACGATCACGCAGTTGCCCGCGGCGTCGCACATCACCTCGAGCTCGAACTCGCCCCAGCCCCGCAGCGAGCGTTCCACGAGGACTTGCGAGACGGGGCTCATCGCGAGGCCGTGCGCGACGATCCGCTCCAGCTCCTCGCGCGTCTCCGCGATCCCGCCGCCCTGCCCGCCGAGCGTGAACGCGGGGCGCACCACCGCAGGAACGGGGCACTCGTCCAGCTGCGCGAGCGACGTGACGATCACGCTCTCGGGCACCGGCAGCCCCGCCGCGGAGACGACGTCGCGGAACACCTGGCGATCCTCGGCTCGATGGATCGCCTCCAGGCTCGCCCCGATCAGCTCGACGCCGAAGCGCTCGAGGACGCCGCTCT
>JAWVDX010000356.1:0-4900 GCA_033857015.1 Gaiellaceae bacterium | reverse complement strand
TGGCGATCGGTGTCGCTGCGTGTGGCGGCACCAAGACGGTCACGAAGACAGTCACGGTGAACGGCAGCACGACGGGCGGCACGTCGTCGGGCAAGAAGGTGTACATCATCGCCAGCGTTCCGCCGACCGATCACGGCTGGCTCGGCGCGCTCTCGAAGGACGCCAAGAAGGCCGCAGCGGCTCACTCCGACGTGCGGTTCGAGCTGCTCCAGGCTGCTGACGCCGATTCGCAGGCGCAGCAGATCGAGCAGGCGATCGCGAAGCATCCGGATGCGCTCGTCGTGCTGCCCCAGGACGGTGCCGCGCTCACCCCGGTCGCTCAGAAGGCCGAGCGGGCGGGCATCCGCGTCGTCAACGTCGATCGCCTCTTCACGGCTCCCGATGCCGCGACGGCGACGGTGCTGGGCGACAACTACCAGATCGGCGTCCTTGCGGCGAACTACATCGCCGGCCAGCTCAAGTGCAAGGGCAACGTCGTCGAGATCCAGGGCCTCGCGGGCATCTCGGTCACGACCGACCGCAGCAAGGGCTTCACCGACACGCTCAAGACGAAGTGCCCGGGCGGCGGCATCAAGGTCGTCGCGTCGCAGCCAGGCGACTTCAACCCCGACAAGGGGCTGACGGTGATGGAGAACATCCTGCAGGCGCAGAAGAAGATCGACGCCGTGTACACGCACGACGACGACATGGCGCAGGGCGTCGTCCAGGCGATCCGCAACGCCAACCGCCAGGACGAGATGTTCCTCACGGGCGTCGGCGGCTCGCAGGACGCGATGAAGCAGATCGCGGAAGGCGGCCTCTACCGCGCCACGTTCCTCTACAACCCGAACATGGCGGCCACCGCCGTCAACATGGCGCGGCTGCTCGCACTCGGCCAGGGCTTCTCGGAGCTCGTCCCGTCCGAGGTGCCGCGCCAGGTCATCGTGCCTGCGGCGGTCGTCACCAAGGCGAACGTCAGCAAGTATCTGAAGTACGCGTTCAACTAGCCCGACCCGAAGCTGGTGGCCCGCCGGACGCTCGATCCGTCCGGCGGGCCACCGAGCTGGAACGAGAGGGTCGATCACACTCCGGCCGGCACGTCCCTCACGGAACTCTGAGATCGTGTGTCCATGGACGTGGTGGTGGTGGGAGCCGGAACGTTCGGCGCCTCGCTGGCCTGGCGGCTCGCCCGCGCGGGCGAGCAGGTCACCCTGGTCGACCAGTTCGAGCCTGGCGACCGGCGCGGCAGCTCGGGCGGCGAGACGCGGCTCTACCGCTGCGCGCACGGCCCCGACGCCGAGTACACGGCGATGGCTCGGCGCGCGGGAGCGCTCTGGCGCGAGCTCGAGGAGGAGTCGGGCGAGGACCTGCTCCTGGAGTGCGGGATCGCCTGGTTCGCGCACCGGGAGGACGGGTGGGAGGCGGCATCCGAGCGCACGCTGGCGGCGCAGAGCATCCCGGCGGAGCGCCTCGACGTCGCGAGCGCAGCGCAGCTCTATCCGAGCTTCCGCGGCGACGACCTTGCCTTCGTCCTGCTCGAGCCGGAGGCCGGCGTGCTCCGTGCGGAGCGCTCGGTGCGGGCGCTGGCGGCGCAGGCGGCCGTTCACGGCGCCCGGATCGTGCGTGCGCGGGCCAGGCCCGACGCGGCGGCCGTCGTCCTCGAGGACGGCACGCGGCTGGAGGCCGACGTCGTCGTCTGGGCGTGCGGTCCCTGGCTCGGGCGCCTCTTCGGCGACCTGCTCACGCTGAGGGTCACGCGGCAGGAGCTCCTGTTCCTCGACGGCGGCCCGGCCTGGCGCTCGCCCGGTGTCCCGGGCTGGGTCGACTACGACCGGGCGCGCTACGGCACGCCGGATGTCGACACATGGGGCGTCAAGGTCGCGGTCGACGACGAGGGCCCGGAGACGGACCCCGACGCGGAGCTCTCGGACACGGTGACGACGGAGCGCGAGGTGCGCGGCTACCTCCGTGAGCGCTTCCCCGCGCTCGAGCACGCGCCGCTGCTCGGGGCGCGCGCGTGCCGCTACGAGCTCACGCCCGACACGAACTTCATCGCGGCACCGCACCCCGCACACCCCGGTGTGTGGCTCGTGGGCGGCGGCTCGGGCCACGGCTTCAAGCACGGGCCTGCCCTGGCCGAGCAGCTTGTCGCGGCCTTCGCGTCCGGCGATCCCCTGCCGCCCCGCTTCGCCCTGGGCGAGCGAACGCCCTCCCGGAGCCTCCGCACGGCCGGCTCCGGCCGCGCGGACTAGCTCTCGACGGAGACTTCACCGGCCGTTCATGGCTCCGACGCATGCGTGAAACACCAGGGTGAGAGCGTGGCCCTCTAGCCAGACGCCCGCTCACGGGCAAGGAGAGAGAGGCCCGGTCACGGGCAGGGAGGTATCACATGCGGAACGGAGCAAGGCGCCGAGGCGCCCGAATCGTTGCAGTGCTGGCGCTCGCGTCGCTCACAGTCACCGCGGCGGCCTACAGCTCTGGATCGAAGCAGTCAGCCGGCACCATCAAGGTCGGCATCCTGCATTCGCTCAGCGGCACGATGGCCATCAGCGAGGTGTCCGTGAAGGACGCGGAGCTCCTGGCCATCTCGGAGATCAACGCCAAGGGTGGCGTGCTCGGGAAGAAGCTCGTGCCGGTCATCGAGGACGGGGCATCCGACTGGCCCACATTCGCCGAGAAGGCGCAGAAGCTGATCTCCGTGGACAAGGTCGCAACGGTCTTCGGAGGCTGGACGTCGGCAAGCCGCAAGGCGATGCTCCCGGTCTTCGAGAAGAACAAGGCGCTGCTCTGGTACCCGGTCCAGTACGAGGGCCTCGAGGCGTCGCCGTACATCTTCTACTCGGGCGCGACGACGAACCAGCAGATCATCCCGGGGCTCGACTACCTGAAGGCGAAGGGCCTGAAGAAGGTCTTCCTCGTCGGGAGCGACTACGTCTTCCCGCGCACGGCCAACAAGGAGATCAAGGCCTACGCGAAGGCGAACGGGATCACCATCGTCGGCGAGGAGTACACCCCGCTCGGAGCCACCGAGTACGGGACGCTCATCAACAAGCTCAAGGCCGCGAAGCCGCAGGCCGTGTTCAACACGCTCAACGGTGACAGCAACGTCGCCTTCTTCAAGCAGCTGCGCAGCGTCGGCATCACGCCGAAGCAGATGCCGGTCGTCTCGGTCAGCGTCGCCGAGGAAGAGGTGCGGGGCATCGGCACCGCCAACATCGCAGGGCACCTGACCGCCTGGAACTACTACCAGACGACCAAGAACCCGGCGAACAAGAAGTTCGTGGCCGCGTACAAGGCCAAGTACGGCAAGAGCCGCGTCACCGACGACCCGATCGAGGCCGGCTACACCCAGGTCTACCTCTGGGCCGCCGCCGTCAAGAAGGCCGGGACGACGAACGTCGAGGCGGTCAAGAAGGCTGCCGGCGGGATCACGTTCATGGCCCCCGAGGGCAAGGTCACGATCGACGGCTCGAACCACCACCTCTACAAGACGGCGCGCATCGGCGTCATCCTGAAGAGCGGGCTGATCAAGGAAGTCTGGAACTCCGGCCATCCCATCAAGCCCGACCCGTTCCTCAAGGGTTACGCGTGGGCGAAGGGCCTGTCGTAGCCAGATCGACCCGAGACGGACGCTGAGGACCCGTGGCAATCCTGCTTTCGCAGCTGTTCACGGGCCTCAGCGTCGGCTCGATCCTCCTGCTGATCGCGCTCGGCCTGACCTTCACGTTCGGTCAGATGAACGTGATCAACATGGCCCACGGCGAGTTCATCATGGCCGGCGCGTACACGTCGTACGTCCTCCAGAACACGATGGGCGAGTCGCTGGCCGGGCCGTCGCTGCTCGCGTCGCTGGTCGTCGCGTTCGTCGTCGCCGGGACGATGGGGCTGATCCTCGAGGTGGTCTTGATCCGGCACCTGTACGGGCGTCCGCTCGACACGTTGCTCGTGACCTGGGGGGTGAGCTTGATGCTCCAGCAGGTCGCGCGTGACATCTTCGGCGCCCCGAACGTGCAGACGACGGCGCCGGCCTGGCTCGACGGGGGCGTGGACATCCGCGGCGTGACGCTTCCCTACGCGCGGCTCTTCATCATGGCGGTCGTCGTCGTGGCGGTCGTCGGCATCTGGGTCTTCCTGAACCGGTCGTCGCAGGGACGGCGCATGCGCGCCGTCATGCAGAACCGTGAGCTCGCCGGCTCGAGCGGGATCCGGACGCGGGCGGTCGACCGGCGCACCTTCTTCATCGGATCCGGCCTCGCCGGAGTCGCAGGCGTGGCGGTCACCCTGCTCGGCTCGGTCGGGCCGACGCTCGGCACCAACTACATCGTGGACGCGTTCCTCGTCGTCATCGTCGGCGGGCTTGGGCAGCTGCGCGGGGCGATCCTGGCGGCGTTCAGCCTGGGCGCGCTGAACGCCTTCGTCGAGTACTACTCGCACGCGAGCGCGGCCAAGGTCGTCGTCTTCGTGGCGATCGTCGCCTTCCTGCAGATCCGCCCCCAGGGGATGTTCGTGTTGCGGACGAGGTCGCTCACGTGAGCGTCGCACTGGCCTCGATCGCGCAGCCCCGGTCGCACGCGGCCCGCGCGCGCGGGCTCGTCATGTTCCTCGCCGTCGGGTTCGTCTTCCTGGTCGTCCTGCCCGCGGCGCTGTCGGACTTCCGGCTCGGGCTGCTGGCGAAGTACCTCTGCTTCGCGATCGTGGCCGTGGGGATCGACCTTGCCTGGGGCTACGGCGGCATGCTGACGCTCGGCCAGGGGCTCTTCTTCGGGCTCGGCGCCTATGCGATGGGGATGTACCTGAAGCTCCACGAGGCCGGGCCCGGGCAGCTGCCGGACTTCATGTCCTGGAGCGGCGTGTCGAAGCTGCCCGTGCTGTGGACGCCGTTCCGGTCGCCGGTCTTCGCGCTGGCTGCGGCGATCGTCGT
>JAWVDX010000355.1:0-7285 GCA_033857015.1 Gaiellaceae bacterium | reverse complement strand
AGGTGCGCTTCGTGGCGCGGTCGGCGACGGTCATCGACCTGGCCGACTTCGAGCAGGTCGGACCGCCGCCGGCGAGCCCGGCCGGCTCGCTGTCCGTCGTCGACTTCGGCGCCGACCCGACCGGAGCGAAGGACTCGGGCACGGCCTTCCAGAGCGCGTTCGACGCCGGCGCGGCCCAGCACAGGACCGTATGGATCCCGCCGGGCACGTTCTCTGTGAACCGCCACCTCCAGGTCGACGGCGTGACCGTCCAGGGCGCCGGGCCGTGGCACAGCGTGCTCCACGGCAACGGGGTCGGGATCTTCGGGCGCGCCGCCCCGAGCCCGAGCACGAACGTCCACCTGTCCGACTTCGCGATCTTCGGCGAGGTGAAGGACCGCGTCGACTCGATCCCGTTGAACGGCATCGGCGGGGCGTTCGGCGGCGGCTCGACGATCTCCAACCTGTGGATCCAGCACGAGAAGGTCGGGATGTGGCTCGACGGGCCGTTCGACGGGCTGACGATCACGGGGTGCCGGATCCAGGACATGACGGCCGACGGGATCAACCTTCATCAGGGCGTGAGCCACGTGACGATCGAGAAGACCCTCGTACGCAACACCGGCGACGACGGCATCGCGCTGTGGTCCGAAGAGGGCCGCCTCGGCGCGGCCGGCGCCGATCACGACAACATCGTGCGGTTCGCCACCGTCGAGCTGCCGATCCTCGCCAACGGTGTCGCGTTCTACGGCGGTCGCGACAACGGCGTGACGGACTCGCTGATCGCCGACACGCTCGTCGACGGCGGCGGCATCCATGTCGGCAGCCGCTTCTCGAGCACGCCGCTCGCCGGGACGACCACGATCGCCCGCAACACGCTCGTGCGCGCCGGCGCCTACCAGACCACCACGCAGTCGCAGGGCGGCGCGCTCTGGTTCTGGGCGGACCAGGCCGCGCTGAGCGGGAACGTCGAGGTGAGCGACACGGTGCTGCGCGACAGCACGTTCGCGGCCGTCCAGTTCATCGGCACGAGCGTCACGAACGTCCATCTCCTGCGCGACCGCATCGAGCATCCCGGCACGTTCGGGCTCCAGGTGCAGGCGAACGGCAGCCTGTCGGTCGCGAACGTCACGGCGACGCACGTCGGGGCACGCCGCGGGACCTACATCTGCCCCACGGCGAACAAGTTCAAGATCGTCGGCACGGTCAAAGGGCTGAAGGGACGCTACTGCGGGCCGTTCCCGAAGCCGCGCTGAGCCCGGACCGACCCGGGTGTCGGCGCGCCCGCACTCATCCGGTCCCCGCCTAGCGGTACGCCGAGGCCTGGAGCGAGAACAGCTCCGCATACGTTCCGCCGAGGGCGAGCAGCTCCTCGTGGCTGCCTCGCTCGGCGACGTGCCCGTCGCGGACGACGAGGATGAGATCGGCCATCCGCACCGTCGAGAAGCGGTGCGAGACGAACAGGGTGATCGCGCCCGCAGCAGTTGCGGCGGCGCGCGTCGAGGCGGCGTAGCGCTCGAAGAGCGCGTGCTCCGCGTGCGCGTCGAGCGCGGCGGTCGGCTCGTCCAGCACGACGAGGAGCGGCTGCTCCCGCATCATCGCCCGCCCGAGCGCCAGCTTCTGCCACTGGCCGCCGGAGAGCTCGAGCCCGTCCCAGTAGCTGCGCCCGAGCTGTCCCTCGAGCCCGTCCGGCACCTGGTCGACGAGGTCGAGCGCATGCGCCCGGTCGAGGGCGGCCGCGACCGCGGCGCGGTCGGTGACGCGCGGCACGTCCCCCACGCCGACGGTCTCCGCCATCAGGAGCTCGTACTTCACGAAGTCCTGGAATCCGGCGGCGATCCGCTCGCGCCACGCCACCGGATCGAGGTCGCGCAGGTCGACGCCGTCCACGAGGATCCGGCCCTCCGTCGGCTCGTAGAAGCGGCAGAGGAGCTTGACGAGCGTCGTCTTGCCGGCGCCGTTCTCCCCGACGATCGCCACGGTCATGCCGGCAGGGATCTCGAGCGTGACGTCGCTCAGGATCGGCGTGTCCGTTCCCGGGTAGGCGAACGCGACGCCCTCGAGCCGGATGCCCCGCTCGAGCCGCGCCGGCACGTTCCCGCTCGGCACCTGGGCCGGCTCGAGCTCGGCGATGAGCCCGCGGAGCCAGAGGATCCGCCCCACGGCCTTGCTGAGGCGCTGCAGCTGGGTTGCCGTCCCGACGATCGAGCTGACCTGCTGGTTCACCTGTCCCGCGAGCGCGACGACGAGCACCACGTCACCGGGGCTGCGCCGCCCCGCGATCGCGTCGTGCACGACGAGCAGGACGGCGCCGACGTAGCCGAGCGCGAAGAGCAGCTGCCCGACGGCGTTGAGGAACGTGCCCGCGAGCTGGGCCCGCAGGAGCCGCCGCGTGACGCCGTCCCAGAGCGCGTGCTGGCGGCGGCGCAGGACGTCCTGCAGGCCGAAGACGCGCAGCTCCTTGCCGGCTGCGGCGTCGACTCCGAGCGAGAAGAGGTGCCGGGCGAGCCGTGCATCCTCCGCGGTCTCCACCCGGGCCGCCTCGACCTTGGCG
The DNA here is from genome assembly GCA_033857015.1 of Gaiellaceae bacterium. Taxonomy (GTDB): domain Bacteria; phylum Actinomycetota; class Thermoleophilia; order Gaiellales; family Gaiellaceae; genus JAWVDX01. The sequence continues at coordinate 4,752 of JAWVDX010000355.1, read as the reverse complement.
CTCGCCCACTTGCCGCCGAACAGCGGCGGCAGGGCAAAGAGCGGCAGCAGCAGGAGCAGCGGCTGCACCTGCACGAGCAGCACGCTGATGAAGATGAGGGACACGACGTTGGCGCCCGTCGACATCAGCGGCTGGAGCGTGTCGTAGAACGAGTGCCCGTCCTGGCGGACGAGCTCCAGCCGGTCGGCGTAGTCGGCCCGCTCGTGCTGCTCCAGGCCCGTCGCGCCGCCGGTCAGCTCCATCAGGTCCTCGTCGTACACGAGCCGCAGCCGGTGGCCGAGCATGAAGTAGAGGTGATGCGAGAAGTGCCCGAGCGTCTGGGCGGCGAGGAGGAGCAATCCCGTGAGGACGCCTGCCAGCGTGGCTGCACGGACGTCGTGGCGCACCGCGTCGTTGAACAGGTGCTTGAGCGCGAGCCCGACGAGCGGGCCGCTCAGGCTCCCGAGGACGAGCAGGACGACCGCGATCGAGATCCGCCCCGGTGCGACCCGCCACGCTGCACCGAAGACGAAGCGGATCGTCCGGGCGAGATCCCTCATGCCAGCTCCGGCTGCTCGTCGACGAAGCGCGCTGCCTGCAGCTCGAAGAGCTCCGCGTAGAGGCCGCCGAGCGCGACCAGCTCCGCATGGGTGCCGTCCTCGATGATCCGCCCCTGCTGGAGGACGACCACGCGGTCGGCGCGGCGCACGGTCGAGAAGCGGTGCGAGATGACGATCGTCGTCAGCCCCCGGGTCAACTCCAGGAACTGGCCGAAGAACTCCACCTCCGCGCGCACGTCCAGGTTCGCGGTCGGCTCGTCGAGGACGAGCACCGACGCGCCGCCCTCGACGGCCATGAGCGCCCGGGCGATCGCGACCCGCTGCCACTGACCGCCGGAGAGGTCGGTGCCGTCCTCGTACTCGCGGGAGAGCATGGTCTCGAGCCCGTGGTCGAGGCTGTCCCGCAGCTCCGCCGCGCCGCCCCGCTCGAGCGCACGATTGACGACGTCCGTGTCGTCCGCGAGCTCGACGGCGCCGTAGCCGACGTTCTCGCGCAGCGTGAGCTCGTAGCGCAGGAAGTCCTGGAAGATCGCGCCGATCCGCCGCTGCCACGCAGCAGCCGGGAAGTCGCGGATGTCGATCCCGTCGCAGGTGATCCGCCCCTCCTGCGGCTCGTAGAGCCGGGCGAGGAGCTTGACGATCGTCGTCTTGCCCGCGCCGTTCAGCCCGACGATGGCGAGCGACGCACCTGCTTCGATCGTCAGGTCGAAGCGGGAGAGCACCGGCTCGGGCGCGCCGGGGTACGTGAACGTGACGCTCTCGAAGCGGATCTCGCGCAGCGGCAGGCCGGCAGGGTCGCGACCCGTCCCGCCGGCGTCCGTCTCGTCCCCGAGCCGCCAGCTGTCGAGCTTGTTCAGCCCGCGGTGCCCGCGCAGCCCGAACTGGGTCTGCATGTCGGCCTCGTGGTACCAGGACGCGACGGCGAGCGTGGCGATCGCGGCCTGGATGACGAGCGCGAGGTCCTGGAGCGACACCTGATCGGGGTGCGCACCTGCCGCGTGCGCGACGAGCGCCAGGGCCGCGCTCGCAGTGGCGGCGGCGAGCAGCGTCGCCGGGAGGAACGGCAGCACCCAGACCTTCCAGCGCCGCTCCGAGTAGGGCTTCAGGTGATCGAGCGACGCCTGGTGGTAGCGCTCCTTCATCCAGGCGGTCAGCCCGAACACGCGGATCTCCTTGGCGGCGACCGTCCCGAGCGCGAGGTTGCGGAAGTACCACGACCGGTCGACATGCCGCCAGAGCGGGCCCAGCCGTTCCACCTCGATCGTGAGGCCGTGCCGCCACACGAAGCGGAGGGTTAGCCCGCCGGCGAGCACCATCAGCGCGACCGGCCAGGAGTAGACGGCGCCGACGACGATCGCCATCGCGATGCAGGTCGTGTAGCGCGAGACGAGCGCGATGGTCCCCGCCGAGGCCTCGCCTGGCGAGAACCAGAAGCCGGCCAGCGAGTCCCGCGCCATGACGAGCGCCTCGTGCCGCTCCGGATCCTCGAGCTCCGCGATCCCGGCGGACGCGAAAGAGGCGCGGAGCAGCCTGTCGCGAGCCGCCCCGTCGAAGCGCCGCGTCACGCGGACCGTGAGCAGCATCTGCAGCGGCGCCAGGATCTGCTGGAGGACGAAGAACGCAGCCGCCGCAAACAGCGCCTCCTCGGCCAGGTAGGCCGCGTGCGAGCCGGTGCCCGCAGCAGCGGCAGCCGGGATCCGCCCGATCAGGACACTCGTCGAGACGATGAACCCGACCGGCAGGAGTCCCGCGACGAGCTGCAGCAGGACCGCCCCGACGAGCGTCGGCCACCCGACGACGGGCAGCGAGCGCAGAATCTGGATCCGCTCGGCAGGACGGTTCGTGAAGATGCTCTCGGACGGTTCTCGCGCCATCGAGCCTGAACCTACCGACAATTTCGTTCCGGGACTTAGGATGCGACGGTGCGGCTAACCGCCCGAGCCGACTACGCCCTGCGCGCCGCCGCCGAGCTCGCCGCGCGCGCACCCGCGCAGGTGAAGAGCGCCGATCTCGCCGCCGCGCAGGAGATCCCGCCGAAGTTCCTCGAGAACATCATGCTCGACCTCAAGCGGGCCGGGCTCGTCGCGAGCCAGCGCGGCGCGGAGGGCGGCTACACGCTCGCGCGCGCGCCTGGGACGATCAAGCTCGCGGACGTCATCCGCGCCGTCGAGGGCCCGCTCGCGAACGTGCGCGGCGTCCGCCCGGAGAGCCTGGAGTACGCGGGCGCCGCGACCGGGCTGCGCGAGGTCTGGGTGGCCGTGCGTGTCAACCTCCGAGCTGTCCTGGAAGAGGTGACCCTCGCCGATCTCGCGGCGGGGCGGCTCCCCGAGCACGTGCTCGCGCTCACGCAGTCACCGGACGCGTGGGATCCGCACTAGCCTCGGAGCCGAGCGCCGCAGCCTTGCGGGCCCGCACGAACAGGATCTGACCGGCCAGCAGCTCGAGCAGCTCCGCCTCGTCCGGCGTGAGCTGCGCCACGAGCCGGTCGCCCTTCCCGAGCGCCAGCTCGACGCGAACCTCGTAGCCGAGGTGCACCACCCGCTCGACGAGCGCCTCGACGGCTCCTTCCTCCCCGTCGACCGAGAGCGCCAGGTCGTGCGGGCGCACCCAGCTGTCGCCGAGCCGCACGGTCTCCCCGACGAACGACATGACGAACTCGTTGGCGGGCTGCTCGTAGAGGTCGCGAGGCCGGGCGACCTGCTCGATGCGCCCCTTGTGCATGAGGACGATCTCGTCGGCGACGTCCATCGCCTCGGCCTGGTCGTGCGTGACGAACACCGTGGTGACGTGGACCTCGTCGTGCAGGCGGCGCAGCCACTCGCGCAGCTCCTTGCGGACACGCGCGTCGAGCGCGCCGAACGGCTCGTCGAGGAGCAGGACGTCCGGCTCGACGGCGAGCGCCCGGGCGAGCGCCATGCGCTGCCGCTGCCCGCCGGAGAGCTGCGCCGGATACCGCTGCTCCATCCCACCGAGCTGGACGAGGCCGACGAGCTCGGCGACGCGGGCGCGGATCTCCTCCTTCGGGCGCTTCTGCACCTCGAGCCCGAAGGCGATGTTCTTCCAGACGGTCATGTGCTTGAACGGGGCGTAGTGCTGGAAGACGAAGCCGACGCCGCGCTTCTGCGGGGCAAGTGAAGTCGCGTCCGAGCCGGCGATGACGACGCTGCCGCTGTCGGGACGCTCGAGCCCGGCGATCACGCGCAGGAGCGTCGACTTCCCGCTGCCGCTCGGCCCGAGCAGCGCGACGAGCCCTCCGCTCGGCACCTCCACGGACACATCGTCGAGCGCCTGGAACGTGCCGAAGCGCTTCGAGACGTTGTGGACATGGATGCTCACTGGACTCCTTCCTTCGGCCGCAGCCGGTTCATCGTGATGAGGGTAGCGATGGCGATGAGGGCGAGCAGGATCGAGTCCGCGTACGCGCCGACGGTGTTGTAGCTCTCGACGTTCCCCTGCACGCGCAGCGTCATCGTCTCGGTCTTGCCGATGATGGCGCCGGAGACGAGGCTGACGGCTCCGAACTCCCCGATCGCGCGCGCGGTCGTCACGACGACCCCGTAGGAGACCGCCCAGCGGATCGACGGGAATGTCACGCGGCGGAAGATCGCGAACGGTCGCGCGCCGAGCGTGGCGGCGGCCTGCTCCTGGTCGGTGCCGATCTCGCGCAGCACCGGGACGACCTCGCGCACGACGAACGGCAGCGACACGAACATCGTCGCGAGCACCATCGCCGGCAGCGCGAAGAGCACCTGGATCCCGTGCGCAGAGAGCGCAGGGCCGAACCAGCCCGTCCGTCCGTAGAGCACGAAGATCATCAGGCCGACGATGACCGGCGAGATCGCGATCGGCAGATCGACGAGCGCGTTCAGGACGCCCACGCCCCGGAAGCGGTGCCGCACGATCAGGAGCGCGCAGAGCACGCCGAAGATCGTGTTGAGCGGGACGGCGATCGCCGCGATCAGGACGGTCAGGTAGAGCGCGTGCAGCGCGTCCGGGCTCGTGACCTCGTGCCACGGCAGCGCGAGCCCGTGGGCGAAGGTCCGCCAGGCCACGACGCCGAGCGGCGCCACGATCAGGATCGCCAGGTAGCCGAGCGCGACGAAGCGGAGCGACAACTTACCGATCATGCTTCGTCACCAGCCTTCGCAGCGCGCCGACGCCGAGCAGCACCGCGAGCGAGATCAGGAGCAGGACGAGCGAGACCGACGCCGCG
>JAWVDX010000354.1:0-6421 GCA_033857015.1 Gaiellaceae bacterium | reverse complement strand
CGAAGAGCGAGAGCAGCGCCGGCTGCACGGTCAGGGCCGCGACGACCGAGAAGAGCGGGATCAGGAAGCCGCCGATCCCCATCGAGCGCATGAACGGCAGCGGCATCGCGATCAGCAGCGCGAGCCCGATTGCGACGGTCGCACCGGAGAAGACGACCGCCCGACCCGCGGTCGCCATCGTCCGCACGACCGCCTCGTCCTTGTCGCCGTCGACGCGGATCTCCTCGCGGAACCGATACACGACGAGCAGGGAGTAGTCGATCGCGATCCCGAGCCCAATCAGGAAGACGAGGTTGACGACGTAGCTCGCCATGCTCATCTCGTGCGCGAGCAGGTACACGACGCCGAGCGTCGCGAAGATCGCCGAGAGCGCGAAGAGGAACGGGATGAAGACGGCGAACGAGATCCCGAGCACGAGCAGCAGGACGAGCACGGCGACCGGCGCGGCGATCCCCTCCCCGAGCGTCAGGTCCTGCTTGAAGATCGGGTCGATGTCCGCCTGCAGGGCTGCGACGCCGCTGACGTACACCTGCGCGCCGGCGACATGGTCGACGTCGGCGCGCACGGTCTTCGTCCACTTCTTGGCGCCGACGATGTCGAGGGTCGACGTGATGTTCCCGAAGAGCACGTGCTTGCCGGCCGGGACGAGCCTGTCCGCATGCGCGGAGGGCACGTCGGCCGCGGCGCGGCGCATCGCCGCCTCGAGACGTCCGCGGACTCCCGGGTCGCTCGCGTCGGCGACCCGCGCGACGACGAGGAAGTTCCCGTCGCTCCGGTCGCCGAAGTGCTCCGTGAGGATCGTGCGCACGCGCTCCGAGTCGGTTCCCGGTACCCGGAACTCATTCGAGAGGAGCGGCCCGAGCCGCATGTTCGCGACGAACCCGGCGACGAGGACGACGAGCCACACGGCCAGGATCGGCCACCGCTGGCGCAAGACGAAGCGTGTCCAGCGCTCCATTGGCGAGGACCCTAGCGCCGGCGAGCGGCCTTGAGAGCGCGCACCGCGGGCACCGCGCGCACCGCTGCGATCCACACGTAGGTCGCGAACGCGACGAGGCCGAGGAACGCCTTCAGGATCAGCTTGATGCGAGCCACGTGGTAGGAGGGTATCGGGTGGGTACGCTTTGGACATGGCCGATCGCGACCGCATCCAGGACGAGCTCGACGAGCTCTTCGCAGACCTCTGCCAGGTCTCGCGCTTCACCGGGCTGCGCCACGGCTTCCGGCCGCGCGTCGACTCGTTCCGCGCCGCCGACCCGGCCCAGCTCACGGTCGTCGTCGAGCTGCCGGGGATCGACCCGGACACGATCGAGCTGATCGTCGACGAGCGCATGCTCCTGGTCGCCGGCGAGCGGCCCCGCCCGGCGACGGCCCAGGCCGAGCGCCAGTACCAGCAGATGGAGATCGACTACGGCCCCTTCCAGCGGCGCATCCAGCTGCCCGAGGCGGTCGACGTCGACGGCGCGAGCGCCCGCTACGAGCGCGGCCTGCTGACCGTGGTGCTCCCGCTCGCGCCGGCGCTCCCGCGCCAGGAACGGGCCTTCATCCGGGTGTGGATGCAGTCGTGACCGACATCGAGATCGAGCCCGTCGTCGAGAAGGACATCGAGGTGCCGGCGCTGCTCCCGCTGCTGCCGCTGAAGGAGACGGTCGTCTTCCCGGACTCGATGACGCCGCTCGCGATCGGGCAGGAGCGCTCCATCAAGCTGATCGACGACGTCGTCTCCGGCGAGCGGATGCTCGCGCTCGTCACCGTCCGCAACGAGGACGCCGAGGAGCCCGGCTTCGACGACCTCTACGAGGTCGGGACGGCGGCCATCGTGCACAAGATGATCCGCGTCCCCGACGGGACGGTGCGCGTGCTCGTCCAGGGCCTGCGCCGCGTGCGCCTGACCGAGCGGGCCGGCGAGGATCCATACCTCGTCGGCACGTTCGCGGACGTCCCGGACGAGGCGGTCGAGTCGCGGGAGGTCGAGGCGCTCACCCGCAACGTGCAGACGCTCTTCGGGCGCATCATCAGCCTCGTCCCGTACCTGCCGGAGGAGCTGCAGATCGCCGCCACCAACGTCGACGATCCGAGCGCGCTCGCCCACCTCGTCGCCTCGACGCTGCGCCTCAAGACCGAGGAGAAGCAGCAGCTCCTGGAGGAGGCGGACGTCGAGAAGCGGCTGCGCCACGTCTCGGCGATCCTGAATCGCGAGGTGGAGGTGCTCGAGCTCGGCTCGAAGATCCAGTCGCAGGTGCAGTCCGAGATGGAGAAGGGCCAGAGAGAATTCTTCCTGCGCCAACAGCTCAAGGCGATCCAGGACGAGCTCGGCGAGGGCGACCCGGAGCAGGCGGAGCTCGCGGAGCTGCGCGAGCGCGTCGAGGCGGCGGAGCTCCCCGAGGAGGCGCGCAAGGCCGCCGACCGCGAGCTGGCCCGGCTCGAGCGCCTGCCGAGCGCGGCCGCCGAGTACGGGGTGATCCGCACCTACCTGGACTGGATCCTCTCCCTCCCCTGGGGCGCGACGACGAAGGACAACCTCGAGCTGCGCCGCGCCCGGCGGATCCTGGACGAGGATCACTACGGCCTCGACAAGGTCAAGGAGCGGATCATCGAGTACCTCGCCGTCTCGAAGCTGAAGAACGACGTGTCGGGCCCGATCCTCTGCTTCGTCGGCCCGCCTGGGGTCGGCAAGACGTCCCTGGGCCAGTCGGTCGCGCGCGCGCTGGAGCGCAAGTTCACGCGCATCTCCGTGGGCGGCGTGCGCGACGAGGCGGAGATCCGCGGGCACCGGCGCACGTACATCGGGGCCATGCCCGGGACGATCATCCGGGCACTGCGCGACGCCGAGTCGCTCAACCCGGTGTTCCTCATCGACGAGATCGACAAGATGGGCGCCGACTTCCGCGGCGACCCGTCCTCCGCCATGCTGGAGGTGCTGGATCCGGCGCAGAACTCGACGTTCCGCGACCACTACCTCGACCTCCCGTTCGATCTGTCGAAGGTGCTGTTCATCTGCACGGCGAACCAGCGCGAGACGATCCCGGGGCCGCTGCTCGACCGGATGGACGTCATCGAGCTGTCCGGCTACACCGAGGAGGAGAAGCTGCGGATCGCCCGCAAGTACCTCGTCCCGCGGCAGATCCAGGCGCACGGGCTGGAGGCGAATCAGGCGGTGTTCACGGAGAAGGCGCTGCGCCTCGTGATCGGGTCGTACACGCGGGAGGCCGGCGTGCGCGGGCTGGATCGTCAGCTGGCGGCGCTCTGCCGCAAGGCGGCGCGGCAGATCGCGGAGGGGAAGTCGAAGCGGGTGCGCGTCGACGAGCGCAAGGTGCGCGCGTGGCTGGGGCCGAGCCGAGTCGGGCTGGAGCCGCGCAAGCGGACGTCCGAGGCGGGCGTCGCGACGGGGCTCGCCGTGACGTCGGTCGGCGGCGACGTGCTCTTCGTCGAGGCGGCCGGATATGTCGGGACGGGCACGCTGACCGTGACGGGACAGCTCGGTGACGTGATGCAGGAGTCGGCACGGGCCGCGCTCTCGTGGGTGCGCTCGCATTCGTCGGTGCTGGGGATCGATCCGACCTGGTTCGAGACGCACGATGTCCATGTCCATGTCCCGGCGGGCGCTGTCCCGAAGGACGGGCCGTCGGCCGGCGTGACGATCGCGACGGCGATCGTGTCGCTCGTGTCGGGGCGCACCGTCTCGGAGGACGTGGCGATGACCGGGGAGATCACGCTCACAGGGCAGGTGCTCCCGATCGGCGGCGTCCGCGAGAAGGTGCTGGCCGCCAAGCGTGCAGGGCTGACGACGGTGATCCTCCCGAAGGAGAACGAGCCCGACCTCGAGGAGCTGCCCCGCGAGGCCCAGGAGCAGATGCACTTCGTCGTGGCGGATCACATCGAGCAGGTGCTCGAGGCAGCGCTCGCCGGCGTCGCGAGCGCACCGCTCGCAGCCGCGGGGACGGAACGCCGCGCCGCTGCGCCGCGCTAGCACCCCTGTCTCCGCAAGACATGTCCCGGTGCCAGGCACGGAGACATGTCCGCCGGAGCTACGGCCGAGTCTGACCTGTCCGTTCGGTCTGCTCGCCCTCGATGAACTGACGGAGACGGGCACTACCGCCGAAGAGCTCCCGGCTCCGCTCGACGTCCAGGAAGCGGGGAGCCAGATCTGCGTCGATCGCGGCGGTGTAGCTGCTCCACCGCCACTCGGTTGGCGTCAAGCAGAGCCCCGCCCGAACCGGGTTCAGCGCGACGTAGCGCTCGAGCTCGAGCAGACGACCGTCGGTCTCGACGAGATCACACCAGTAGCGGCGCTCGAACAGGTGGCCGCAGAATCCGTACCGGAGATTGAAGCGCTTTGCGTAGCGACCGCTGAGATCGCGCATCCCGTCGGGCAAGTTGGGCTCCGGCGTTTGCACGACCAGGTGAACGTGATTCGGCATGAGACAGTAGGCGCGGCAACGCCAGCCCCTGTCGCGAACGACATCGCCGAGGATGCCGAGGTAGCGCCTCCAGTCAACCGCGTCGAAGAAGATCGCCTCCTTGCGGATCCCACGCGCTGTCACGTGGTAGATCCCGTTCGGCGCGAGGGTGCGGAGTTGACGCGCCATCGTCCAACTGTTGCGGTGCAGGCTCCCGCCCGCAAGCGATTGGCACAGTCTTGGTGCACTTCCGTGACCGACCTCGTGTCGCAACGAGACATGTCCCGGTACCAGGCACAGAGACATGTCTCGCGCTGACTAGGGCGGATCGGACATGCCTCTCGGAGGCGTCGCGTTTTCGCGGTCGGTACGGTGGGGAAACGAGCCTCAAGCCTTTGATCTCGACCGAAGGGATGCATCCATGAAGACGACGGAGAAGGTCACGGACAAAGCGGGGAACGTGCGGCCCTACGTCGAGCGCGCACTCACCGACGAGGATCTGCGCGACAACGTGAAGCACGCGTACAAGGCGGCGCGGGAGATCTACGACGAGCTGATCGGCGGGCGCAACGTCACGACGGTCGCCACAAAGGTCGCGACCGATAGGGACATCCAGGACAATCTGCGCACCGCGATCGAGGAGCTGCGCACCGCGGCGAAGCGCGTCCAGGGCAAGGAGCCCCACAAGAGCCGCGGCTCCCTGCTGCTCTTCGTCGGCATCGTGCTCGGCGTGCTCTTCAACCCGGCAACCGGCCCGGCGACGCGCGAGTGGCTCAAGGAGAACCTGCTGGGCAGCGACGACAGCAGCGACTTCAGCGGGTCAAACGGGGGGCCGACGGCCGCCTAGCCACGGTTGAGCGGCGTGCCGCCGCTCAGCGTGAGCGTCCCTTCGAACGGGGCGGGCTCGAACACCCGGCGCAGCGACGCGGGGTCGAGTCCGTCCGCGCTCGAGATGTCGCTCTCCTGCAGGAGCACCGCTCCCGGGAGCGGCCCCGACGGGAGCGTGACGTCCTGCGGCCCCTGCGGTCCGCCGGCGACGTGCTGCGGGATCGCCACGTCCTGCGCGTGCACGAGCCCCTGAAGCCAGGCGAACGGGTTGATGACGCCGTCGTAGCCGAGCTTGAGCAGCTTCTTCGGGTGCACCTCGAAATGCAGGTGGTACGGCGTCCCCTGCGCGTCGCCCGTGTTCCCCATGAAGCCGATCACGGTGCCGGCCTTCACCTCGGCGCCGTCGATCGCGAGCGTCGAGAACGCGGACAGGTGCGCGTAGTAGAACTCGTTCCCCCGCTTGTCCTTGAGCCAGACACGGTTGCCGCCAATCTGGTTCCAGCCCACCTGGAAGAGGGTGCCGTCCGCGACAGCCAGGAGCGGCGCGCCGAGTGGCGCGAAGATGTCCTCGCCGTGGTGCCAGCCCACGTCCGCGCGACCGGCGCCGAAGGTGTCGATGAACGAGGAAGGGCCGTAGACCGGGAACACGTAGCCCTTCGGAGAGAGCTTGACGTGGACGTTCTTCGGCGGCGCGCGGTGCTTCGAGGCCGGGTGCCGGACGTCCGGCTCGGCTGCCTTCAGACGCTTCGCCTTGGGCTTCTTCGCAGGCGGGACGGGCGCCTGCCCGGGACCCGTGTCCGTCTTGGCCGGCGGCGGGCTCGCCTGTGCGGCGGCATCCGCGTAGCCGATCTGGATGTCCGTCCCGGCAGGGAAGCCTCCGTGCGCGGCAGACAGGTGCACGGTGAGGGCGGTGATCGTCCCGTGGTAGCCCTTCGTGCCAGGATCGCCGCCGGTCTCGCTGCGGACGAGCGTAAGCGCGTAGCCCCAGTCTCCGAGCGTGACACGCCCACTCTGCGCGACGTCGAGAGGCTGACCGTCGAGGACGAGCCCCGTGATCGAGGACTGATCCACCGAGCCCGAGGCGGTGCGCGCCGTCGCCGTCGCCTGCGCCGTGACGATGATCCGGTCGGCGCGCAGCTCCCCGCCGAAGAGCGAGAGGGACGAGATCGTCGACTGCGCCTCGGCGCTGCTCG
>JAWVDX010000353.1:0-3354 GCA_033857015.1 Gaiellaceae bacterium | reverse complement strand
CGCGCCGGCCTGCTAGAAAGGCACCTCGATGAGCGCGCCCCCCGCCACGACCGTCAGCCCGGACCGCAAGGTCGTCGAGGCGCTGGCCGGCTTCATGGCCGCGGCCGCGATCTTCCTCGCCCTGATGGGGCTCGCCTACCGCCCCGTCCGGATGACGGCGCTCGCCGCCCTGCTCGCGCTCGTCGCGACCGGGATCGGTGGCCGCAACACCCGCCTGGCCGCAATCGCCCTCTTCGTTGCGGGCGCCTGCTGGATGGTGGGGCTCGCGATCGCGATCCTCTCCGGTCACCCGCTGTACTAGCGGCTTCCTCCGGGAGGTGTGATGGCACACGACAGGGCCATAGAGCGATCGCTGCTCATCTGCTTCGTCGCCCGTTCCGGCTCCTGGTTCCTCTCCGGTCTGTTGGCAAGCACCGGCGTTGCCGGCCGTCCCTCCGAAGCGTTCTTCCCGCGCATCGAGGAAGAGGCGCGAGTGGCCCACAGTCTCGAGACGGATCGCGACTACCTCGAGTGGGTGCTCCAGGACGGCTCGACAGCGAACGGTGCCTTCGGCTGCAAGCTCATGTGGAGCGAGCTTCAGGACGTCCTTGGGCGTCTGCGGCGGATCGACGGCGAGGAGTCGGAGGCCAGGCTGATGGCCGGCGCGTTCCCGAATCCCCGGTACGTGTGGCTCCGGCGCCGCGACGTCGTCGCGCAGGCCGTGTCATGGGCGCGGGCGCTGCAGACGCAGCAGTGGCAGTCCTACCGCTCCCCGGTCGGAGAGCCCCGCTTTGACTTCGCCGAGATCGACGGGCTCGTCGGGCTCGTGAAGGACGAGGAAGAAGCCTGGGCCACCTGGTTCGAGACGAACGACATCGCTGCCGTGCAGGTCTTCTACGAGGATCTCCTCGCAGATCCGTTCCGCGAGGTCTCGAGGATCGTCGCCACGCTCGGGCTGGAGCTGCCGGGCACTGCCGAGCTCCGGCCCTACCCCGGCTTCGACCGCCAAGCAGACGCGGTGAGCGCCGACTGGTGCGAGCGCTACCACGTCCAGTCGGCGAGCGGCCCCACCGGCGCTTAGCCGCGCGCAGTGCTGGTACAACAGACGTTGTGCCACCGTTCGAGCTCGATGCGCTGAACGCCGGCTTCGCTGCGGCGCTGCTCGAGGACTACCTCGCCGATCCGACGACAGTCCCCGTGGAGTGGCGCACGCTCTTCGAGCAGGGCGACCCGGAGATCGTCGCGACGCTGCCCGGGCTGCAACGCCTCCTCGAGCTCCGGCCCGCGACCGGCAACGGTCACGCGCCTGCAGCGCCGGCTCCGGCAGGCGCTGCGGCCGACAAGGAGCTGCTCGGCGCCGTTGCGGCCGCCATGGCGCTCGTCAAGGCGCACCGTACGCACGGGCACCTCGCGGCCCGCCTCGACCCGCTCGGCTCCGAGCCGCCGGGCGACCCTGCGCTCGAGCCGGAGCGCCTCGAGCCGCGGCTCACTCCCGAGCTCCAGGCCCGCGTCCCGGCTGACGTCCTGCGCATGTACGTGTCCGGCGCCACCCTCGCCGAGGCGCTGCCCCGGCTCCGCGAGACCTACTGCGGGACGATCGCCTACGAGATCGAGCACATCTCCTCCCACGAGCAGCGCGTCTGGCTGCGCCAGGCCATCGAGTCCGGGAGATACAGGGCGCCGCTCTCCGCCGACGAGCGCCGCGCCCTGCTGGCGCGCCTCACCGAGACGGAGGGGATGGAGCGCTTCCTGCGCCGCAGCTTCCTCGGGCAGAAGCAGTTCTCGCTCGAGGGCCTCGAGGTGCTGATCCCGATGCTCGACGCCTCGCTCGAGCTGGCCGCCGAAGCCGGCGCCCGCGAGGTCATCGTCGGGATGGCGCACCGCGGCCGGCTCAACGTCTTCGCGCACACGCTGGGGATGCCGTACGAGGCGATCCTCGTCGAGTTCGAGGGCGAGAAGTCGCTCGCAGCCGTCAGCGCCGACCCCGAGGGCGGCAGCGGCGACGTGAAGTACCACCTCGGCGGGGAGGCTCGCCGCCAGACCGCCGCGGGTGAGGTGCGGGTCGTCCTGGCCTCGAACCCGAGCCACCTCGAGGCTGTCGACCCGGTCGTCGAGGGCCGGTCGCGCGCGGCGCAGACCGACCGCTCCGCCGGCGCCGGCCACCACGATCCCTCCGTCGCCCTCGCGGTGCAGATCCACGGCGACGCGGCCTTCGCCGGCCAGGGTGTCGTCGCGGAGACGCTCAACCTCCAGGATCTGCCCGGCTACACGACCGGTGGCACGCTCCACCTGATCGCGAACAACCAGGTCGGCTTCACGACCGATCCGGTGGAGAGCCGCTCGACGCGCTACTCCTCCGACCTCGCGAAGGGCTTCGACGTCCCGATCATCCACGTCAACGCCGACGACCCCGAGGCCGCGCTGACCGCGATCCGCCTCGCCATGGCCTACCGGCGCAAGTTCGCCGGCGACGTCCTGGTGGACGTCGTCGGCTACCGGCGCTTCGGCCACAACGAGCAGGACGAGCCCGCCTACACCCAGCCGCTGATGGTGCGGGCGATCGAGGCGCACCCGCCCGTCCGCGAGCTGTACGCGCAACGGCTCGTGGCCGAGGGCGTCGTCACGGCGGAGGAGGTCGAGGCGCTCGACGCCGACGTCGTCGCCCGGCTGCGGGCGGCCCACGAGGCCCTCCGCGCCACGCTCCAGCAGCGCGTCGAGCAGCCCGGCGGCCAGGAGCGCACGTCCTACGAGGACGACGTCGTCGAGACCGCCGTCGCTGCCGGCACGCTGCGCCGGCTGAACGACGAGCTCCTGCGCGTCCCGGAGGGCTTCACGATCCACCCCAAGCTGGCCAAGGCGCTGCAGCGGCGCAACGCCGCGCTCGAGGACGGCGGCATCGACTGGGGCCAGGCGGAGGCGCTCGCCTTCGCCAGCCTCGTGTGCGAGGGCATCCCCATCCGGCTGACCGGCCAGGACACCGAGCGGGGCACGTTCTCGCACCGCCACGTCGTCCTGCACGACGTCGAGAACGGGGAACGCTACGCGCCGATGCAGCATCTCGAGGGCGCGCAGGCCTCCTTCGAGGTGCACAACTCGCCGCTCTCCGAGCTGGCGGCAGTCGGCTTCGAGTACGGCTACGCGACCGAGGTGCCCCACGCCCTGGTGCTGTGGGAGGCGCAGTTCGGCGACTTCGTGAACGGCGCGCAGATCCTGATCGACCAGTTCGTCGTCTCGGGCCTCTCCAAGTGGCGGGAGAGCTCACGGCTCACCCTGCTGCTCCCGCACGGCTACGAGGGCAACGGCCCGGAGCATTCGAGCGCCCGGCTCGAGCGCTTCCTGCAGCTCGGTGCGCAGGAGAACCTGCGGATCGCGAAC
>JAWVDX010000352.1:0-5053 GCA_033857015.1 Gaiellaceae bacterium | reverse complement strand
GTGGAGGTCGCCGCGGATCTGCGTGAGCTCGACGAGCGCCGGAGGCTCGCCGCGGAAGGGGGCCTCGCGCAGCTCGGGCGGGACGAGCGCGAGGCCGAGCCGGCGGTACACCTCCTCCTCGGTCGCGCTCTCCGGGAGAGGCTCGAGCGCGGCCGCGTAGGCGGCGCTGCCCGTCGCCCGCACCAGTGCTGTGCCGGCCTGCGCCGGGGCCGGAACGAAGAGCTCGACCGGCGCGCCCTCGACGGTCACGCCGAGCGCGGTGCGCTCCGTCCGCTCGACGACCGCCACGACCTGGAGGAGCTCCGCGAAGCGCCTGAGCACCGGCTCCGGATCCTGCGCGGCGACGACCACGGCGAGCCGCTCGCAGGCGTCGCGCCAGCGCCGCGGATCGCCCGCCGCGACGCCGCCGAGCGCCTCTGCCAGCTCGGCGCAGAGCCGCTGGGCGCGCGGCAGCAGCATGGGGCGCGGCGCGGCTCGCGGCGGCTCGCGCTCGAGCGCCTCCCGCACCCGGCGCTCCGTCTCCGGGCCGACTCCGTGCACCTCCGGCAGGCGCCCCGCGGCAACCGCCTCGCGCAGCTCGGGGAGGGAGCGCACGCCGAGCGCTCGCCCGATGTCGAGCAGCTTCCGCGGCCCGAGCCCGAGGTAGCGCCCGAGCGCGACGAGCTCCGGATCGAGGTCGCGCTCCAGCTCCTCGAGCTCGGCGATCCGCCCGGTCTCGACCAGCTCGACGAGGCGCCGCTCGATCCCCGGCCCGATGCCGCGCAGCTCCCGGGCGCGTCCTGCGCGGACGAGGTCCGCGACGGGCAGCGGCGTTCCGCGCACGAGCTCGCCCGCCCGCCGGTACGCCCGTGCGGTGTACGGATTCGCACCCGCGAGCTCGAGCAGCGCGGCAAGCGCCTCGAGCCGCGCGGCAATCGTCGCGTTGTCCATCCGTCCCGTGTCCCCGGAGCCGCGCGCGCTAAAGCTGCCGGAGCGCGAGGGGGTGCTCGCCGTCGCGGTCGACCCGGAACGCCCGCGCGCCGTGGTGGCTCGTCACGATCTCCGCCAGCTCCGGCCCCTCGTAGCGCAGCGCTACGTAGTCGTCCGCTGCGAGCCCCGGCGCGAGCGTCCCGTCGGCGACGAGGCGCCTGTAGGTCGGCTGGCGCTCCGGCTCGCTGTCGTAGTGCGGGCAGAACGTCCCGGGGAGGAGCCCCAGGCCGTCGTGCAGCGGTGCGAGCACCGGCCCGAAGGAGTCGGTCACGCCGCCCTCGAACCAGCACAGCCCGCCCGCGCTCGAGCCCGAGAGCACGACGCCCCGCTCCCAGGCCTCGCGCAGCGCCGTGTCGACCCCGTGCATCCGCCAGACCGCGAGCAGCGAGGCGGTGTTCCCTCCCGAGACGACGATCAGATCCTGCGCGAGCAGGTGCGCCGGGATGTCGGCGATCGTGCGCCGGAACAGCGCCAGGTGGGACACCTCGGCCAGCGGCGCGAAGTCCTCGTCGAAGCGCTGGACGAGCTCCTCGCTGTCGGCGGCGGCGGTCGGGATGAGGCACACGCGCGGTCGAGCGACTTCGCACAGGGCCAGGACGTACTCGCGCAGCGCCGGCTCCTCGCCGAGCAACGCGCCGCCACAGGCGACGATCCTCAGGACGGATCCTTCAACGCAACGTCCAGAACGTCGAGTACCGTACCCGCCTGATGCGGGCGCCGCGATCGTTCTTCCGCCTTCTCGGCGCGCTCGCGCTCGTCGCGCTTGCGCTCGCCACCCCGACCCTCGGCGCCTCGCGCATGTGGATCGGCTTCCAGGACGATCCGAACCTGCGCTGGAACGACCACCGTCCCTCGGCGCGCGAGCAGACGGTCGCCGAGCACGCGACCATGCTGCGCACCTGGGTCTACTGGCCCTACGTCGCGCCCACCGAGCCGGCCGACGCGACGGACTCGTTCGACCCGGCCTACAACTTCAAGGACCTGGACGAATTCATCCGTCAGGCGCAGATCCACGGGCAGGAGATCCTCCTGACGCTCTGGGGCACGCCCAACTGGGCCAATGACGGCAAGGGCACGAACCGCCTGCCGACGAACATCGGTGCCTTCCGCCAGTTCGCCTACGCGGTCGCCAACCGCTATGACGGCCACGATCCCGGCTTTCCGTTCGTGCGCTTCTACTCGATCTGGAACGAGCCCAACCTGGGCCAGTTCCTCTCGCCCCAGTTCGCGGGGAAGCAGTCCGTCGGCCCCAAGCTCTACGCCCAGCTCTACCGGGCCGGCTACGCGGGAGTGAAGGCGGCCAGCCCGACTGCGCTCGTCGCCATCGGGGAGACCTCGCCCCGGGGTCACGACAAGCACACGGCCGGGATCCAGGACTCCCACTCGCCCGGGCGCTTCGCGGAGCTGCTCGCCAAGCAGAAGCCGGCGCTCAAGTTCGACGCCTGGGCGCACCATCCGTACGTCCCGCTCGGCGTCGCGCCCCTCGCGCCCGCGCGCTACCCCAACGTCACGCTGTCGGACCTCGGCCTCTTCGAGACGAATCTGCGCAGCTACTTCCACCGGAAGGCCGTCCCGATCTGGATCACCGAGTACGCGCACGAGACCAAGCCGGACGAGCCGAAGGGCGTGACCTACGCGCAGCAGGCGACCTACGCGCAGCTGGCGCTCAAGACCGCTGCGGCGCTGCCTGACGTGCAGATGTTCGTCTGGTTCGTCCTCCGCGACGACCCGACCAGCACCTGGCAGAGCGGCTTCATCAAGGAGAACGGCACGCTGAAGCCCGGTTTCTCCGCCTTCTCGCGGTCGGCGGCCGGCCTCGACGCGCGCAACGCGGTCTTCTCCGTCGCGGCGGGCGTCCCGGTCGGCAATCTGCGCTTCGGCGTCCGCGAGCTAGCGGTGCACATGACCAAGACCGAGACGGTCGGGATCAGCTACCAGATCTTCGACAAGGGTCGTGTCGTGGCCAGCGGCGCGCCTGCGCCGGTGATCGGCTTCGACGACTGGGTGACCTTCCGCCCGACCCTGACCCCGGTGCGCAAGCACACCTACGTGATCAAGATCACCGCCGGCAACATCCACGGCGACTACACGAACCGCGTCCTCACGCTGATCACGAAGTAGCGGCGGGCGCTAGGCGATCAGGGACTGCCGCAGCGCAGTCGCCACAGCCTGCGTGCGCGTGTCGGCGTCCAGCTTCGTCATCGCCTTGCGGACGTGCGTGCGCACCGTCTCGGGCGAGATGAAGAGCGCCTTGCCGATCTCTTCGTTCGAGTTCCCGTCGGCGAGCAGGCGCAGGACGTCGCGCTCGCGCTGGGTCAGGTTCAGCACCTTGTCGGTTGCCGCGCCGCCGGAGATGACGCCCGCGAGAACCGGGTCGACGTAGGTGCGGCCGTCGGCCACGAGCTCGACCGCGCGGACGACCTCGGCGAGCGGGGCCTCCTTCAGCACGAATCCGCGTGCACCGGCGTCGAGCGCCTCGGTGAGGAGGGCGCGATCGCCGTAGGCGGTGTAGAGGATGACTCCCGTCTCCGGTGCGAAGCGGTGCGCCGCCCGGGCGACCTCGATGCCGGACATCCGGGGCATGCGCAGGTCGAGCAGCGCTACCCGAGGCTTGTGCTTGCGGATGGTCTCGAGCGCCTGCTCGCCGTCGCGGGCCTGGCCCATGATCTCGATGCCATGCGCCGCGAGCACTTCCGCCACGGCCTGCACAACGGCCGGGTGGTCGTCGGCGACCAGACAGGTGATGGGTCCAGGCTCGGGCATAGAAGCTGCAGCAGCAGACATGATGCCCCTTTCATCGTCCGGCTGTCGCAAAACTTTTGGCAAGGTGTCCCTCGATCGAGGGATCACCCCTATGGTTTGCGGGGATGGGTGGACAGCCGGAACGGGTCGATTCAGCTGAGGCCGGGCGGTTGCTCGCCCTCGGGAGCCTCGTGCCCGGTGTGGTGCACGAGCTGAACAATGCCCTCCTCGGCTTGCTCGGGATGCTCGAGCTGGCGCAGGCCGATGCGGATCCGGTCGTCGCCGAGCGCCTGGCGATCGCGCAGGGCGCCGGCGAGGAGATCCGCGACATCGCGCGCGTCCTCGGCGCTCTCGCCCGCGAGCCGCTGGACGGGGCGGGAACCGCCGACCTGAGCGAGCTCGCCGCCGAGGTGGTGGCCGCAGCGCGCTCGGTCAACCTCGTGCGCGGGCTAGAGCTCGTGGAGGTGTATGCGCCGGAGCCGGCTCCGATCTCGGCGGGTCTGGCGCAGGTCAGGCATGCGATCGTCCTGCTCCTCAGCGCCGGGTTCAGCGGCTCGGGACGGGAAGGGCCGCTCCTTGTCGAGGTCGGCCCGAGCGAGGGCCGGGCACGGCTGTGCGTGCGGCACAGCGGGGCCGGCGGGGATGCTGCGGCCGATTCCGGTGTCGCGCACGTGGGCGCCTGGGCGAGCGCGCAGGGTGGCGAGCTGACGGTCGAGCGTACGCGGCTCACGCTGTGGCTCCCGCTCGCCGGGTAAGACTTGCGCAGCTTTCGCCGAATACCCGGGCATGGAGCGCTTCGGGCAGAGCTGGCGGCGGGTCACCTTCGTCTGGCCACCCGCGCCGCCGAAGCGCGGGCCTGAGAAGCCGGCGAGCGGCTTGCGGCCGCTCCGCATCCGCCGTCTCCTGCAGCGCTGACGACCCATCCGAGGGATCGACTTCCGCCCCGGCTGCGCCGATGCTGCATGCGAGGGATGGGAGCCGCATATGTCACGTTCTGCAAGGAAGCCTGAGCCCGGGGTAACCGAGCAAGGCTTTGGCACTGGGCTGCGCGCGCAGCTCGCGCTCAAGCGCGAGGGCGAGGGCGAGCCGGCGCCGGAGCTGCTGCTCGAGCCCGGAGCAGTCGCCGCTGACGGCGACGAGCTCCGCATGCTCCGTTCCGACCTCGAGAGCGCGCTGGCGCGCGAGCACGCGCTCCGCGCGGAGCTCGAGCTGGGTGGCAACCTTGCGCCTGATCTTTCCGCGCTCGAGCAGCGGCTGAGCGAGACGCAGACGCTCGAGCGGGCGCTCGGCGAACGCGAGCGGCGGCTCACGGAGGAGCTGAACGCCTTCGAGGCGCGGCAGA
>JAWVDX010000351.1:0-11874 GCA_033857015.1 Gaiellaceae bacterium | reverse complement strand
AAGTCGTACCTCGACTACGGGACGTTCCAGCCGATCCAGATCGCGGCCACCGTGGTGATGAACGAGGCGCCGGAGTATCCCGCGGAGGTCTGCGAGATCTACCGCGGCCGCCGCGACGCGCTCTGCGAGGGGCTCTCGCGCATCGGCTGGGAGATCGAGAAGCCGCGCGGGACGATGTTCGTGTGGGCGCCGATCCCGGAGCAGTTCAAGGCCATGGGCTCGCTCGACTTCGCGATCAAGCTCACGCAGGAAGCTCATGTGGCGGTCACGCCGGGGATCGGCTTCGGCCCGGGAGGCGACCCGTTCGTGCGGTTCGCGCTGATCGAGAACGAGGAGCGCATCCGCCAGGGCGTGCGCGGGATCAAGAAGGCGCTGTTCGACTGAGCCGTGCGAGGAGCACGCGGAGCCGTGGAAACTCGGCGAACCCGATTGCCGCGATCAAGATAACGGCGGCGAGGTCGAGCCGATGGGCGCTGAGCGCCACGAGAGGTCCCACGGTCGCGATCACGACCGCGACGTACCGCAGCCGAACCAGAAGGCGCTGCGAACGCTTCGGAGGTGGGAGTTGGCGCAACGCCGCAGACGGGAACGGCACCCGGATGCGCACTTCCTCATCGCCGCGCTCGATCGACACCGTTAGATGCTTGAACCAGGAGAGGATCGACACAAGCACGACCTGAGCGCGCCGCTCGCCCTCCTCGAGACGAACGCGACGGCGTAGGTTCGAGTGCCCAAGGCGCAGCCGGACGTCGATGCGCCCTTCGCCCGTGTTTTGCACGGCGACTGCGAGCACGCCTCCCTCTGTTCTCGTCCAGAGGAAGGCCTCGATCCTCACGCCCTCGGCGGCCTCGGGCTCTAGCCGGAACAGATGCTCGAGCACCGAGCCTTGCTCGTTCACGACGTCTTCTACGAGAAGCTCACCTGCGACCAGGCGCAGCACTAGTTGACCGGCGGTCTTCATTGTCTGCGCTCCAAGAACGCAGTCCAACTCGTACGCTACAACTGCTCCCGTTGCGGTCGATTCCCGCACGAAAACCGAGCATGCAGCAGGCTTGGCACGTTGCTTGATGGGCGGGGCGAGCGCAGTGATCGCCTCGATCTCGCGGAGCGCTCCGGTGCTCAACGCGAGGACCGAACTCGTGTCCATCAGATACCGACGGGCCACTTCGGCCGCCGTACCACCTTCGTCCATCGTGTGATCTTTGCATGCGCCTCTAGCTCGGAGAGAACGGAGAGCGCATCCGGCAGGGCGTGCGGGGGATCGAGAAGGCGCTGTTCGACTAGCCGCGCCGCCGCTCCCTCGGCGGGAGCCTTGCAGGAAAGCCGCAGCCGTCCTCCGGCGAGCTACTGAACGCGGCTCAGCGTCGGCGCCGACGCCAGACACGCGAGCCCCGACGATCCTGAGAGCAACCGAAAGGAGCTCTCCATGAAGCGATTCGTCCTCGTCCTCCTGCTCGTGCTCGGCGTGTTCG
The DNA here is from genome assembly GCA_033857015.1 of Gaiellaceae bacterium. Taxonomy (GTDB): domain Bacteria; phylum Actinomycetota; class Thermoleophilia; order Gaiellales; family Gaiellaceae; genus JAWVDX01. The sequence continues at coordinate 10,402 of JAWVDX010000351.1, read as the reverse complement.
CGACCTCCGCGTCAGCCGCGCCGAGGCAGGTCTCGATCGTGATCCAGCATCAGACGCGCGGCTGCCATACCTGGGCGGTTGGCGTGAACGGCACGCAGAAAGTGGTGCTGAGGGTGTCCATCACCGCCGGCAGCAGCTTGAAGTTCGTCAACGACGACGTGATGCCGCAGAAGATCGTCAAGAAGTCGGGCCCGAAGGTCGTGTTCCTCAGCAAGGCGAGCCTGAGCAAGCCTGCCGCGACGGTCAAGGTCGTCTTCGCGAAGGCCGGCGTCTACACGTTCGGCACGGTCGCCGGAGAGGACTACGCCAAGGGCATCACAACCGTCGGCGAGGACAACGTCCTCAAGCTCGTCGTCACAGTGAAGTAGCGAGCGAGCGCGCCGCCGCGGCTGACACAGCAGCCGTGGCGGCAGCCCCCGTACAGTTCCGCGCGTGCTGAGTCGCGCGCTCGCCCGGGTGTTGCCGCTCCTCCCGCGGCGGGTCGTCTGGTGGGTGGCGCGGCGGTACATCGCCGGCGAGCGGCTCGAGGACGCGGCCGCGACCGTGCGACGGCTCAACGCCGAGGGGAAGATCGCCACCGTGGACGTGCTCGGCGAGGCGCTGAGCCACGTCGACGAGACGCACGAGATCGTTGCGGAGTACCGCAGCGTGCTGGCCGCCTTCGACGCGGGTGGGCTCGACTCGAGCGTGTCGGTGAAGCTGACCGCGCTCGGGCTCGAGCTCGACCTGGATCTCTGTCGCGAGCACCTCGAGGCGATCGTCCGCGACGCGGCGGCGCGCGGGCGGTTCGTCCGCATCGACATGGAGGACTCGTCCACGACCGACGACACGCTCCGCCTCTATCGGGAGCTGCGCGGCAAGGGGCTCGACAACGTGGGGATCGTCCTGCAGGCGTGTCTGCGGCGCACGCAGGCGGACATCGCCGCGCTGCGGGAGCTCGTCCCCAACGTGCGCGTCGTCAAGGGGATCTACATCGAGCCCGAGGCGATCGCCTACCGGGACTTCCACGAGGTGCGCGCTCAGTTCCTGCAGGCGGTCGACGCGCTGCTCGCGGGAGGCTCCTTCGTCGCGCTCGCGACCCACGACGAGCACCTCATCGTCGAGTCGCTGCGCCGGACTGCCGCGCTCGAAGCCGACCGCTACGAGCTCCAGATGCTGCTCGGCGTGCGCCCCGAGCGCGGCGACAAGCTCGTCGCAGACGGCGAGCGGCTGCGGATCTACGTCCCGTACGGCAAGCACTGGTACGAGTACTCGCTGCGCCGCCTGCAGGAGAACCCGCAGCTCGCAGGGCACATCGCGCGCGACACGCTCCGGCGGCTCACCCGGCGGAGCGTGTCGCGGAAGGCCTAGGTCAGAGCGGCGGCCCGGCCGGCGGGCCCGGCTGCTCTTCGACGTACGTCGTGCGGCGCCGCCGGCCATAGTCGACAGGCGCCGGCGCGGTGCCGTCCACGTACACCTCGCGGTGCGTGACGCGGCTGAAGCCGCCCACGCCGCCCCAGCTCGACCAGAAGACGAGCGAGAGCATCAAGCCGACGAGCCCGACGATCATCAGGATCACGCCGACGGTGTTGACGTCGAGCCCGTTCGTCGTGGCCGTCACGGCCCACGTCAGGATCGCGCCCACTGCGATGAGGAACAGACTTACGGCCATACCCATAGCGTTACCTCCAGGGTCGTCTCGGAGGCTAAACGGCGCGTCGGCGGTTTTAGATGCGCTTCTCCGCCAGCAGGAGGTAGGTCGCGGGGATCCGCTCGTCCGGTGACGGCGGGCCCCACCGGCGTTCCGGACGGAGCTCTTCCAGCGAGCGGATCGCGAGGCCTGCCCCGATCATCCCGGTGACGACCTGCCCCAGCGGGAAGAAGCGCACCGGCTGGAGCGAGAGCTCGATGCGCTCCCGCGTCATGTTGGCGATCTCGCCGTCGAAGTAGTCCTCCCGCCAGCGGCCGAGCGGATCGACGCAGAGCGCGACCGGGTGGTACTCGTGGAGGACGAGGCCGCCGCCCGGCCGGAGCGCCGCCGCGATGCCGGCGGCCCAGGCGGGGAGGTCGCGCAGCTCCGAGGTGGAGCCGGCACCGGCGTAGACGAGGTCGAAGCGGCTCCGGCGCAGCTCGAGCGGCAGCTGCTGCGGGTCGGCGTGGACGGCTGCGACTCCGGGTGGCGCGTCGTCGATGAGCTCGGCGAGCGCCTCGCCGTCGGAGTCGACCGCCGTGACGAGCGCGCCGAGACGGGCCAGCTCGCGGGAGGCGTAGCCCGTGCCGCAGGCGAGGTGGAGGAGATGGCGCCCCGCCAGGCTCGGGAGCCGCTCGCTGACGGCCGCCGGGAGCGGCGGCGCGGCAGGCTCGTTCGCGGCGCGACGGCGCTGGCGCTCCTCCCAGGCGCGACGGTTGTGGTCGGTCGGCTCCATCTAGGCGTAGCGTGACGCTTTCAAGGGCGCCGCGCTACTAGGCGCGCAGCGAGAAGCCGCCGTCGACGACGAGCGTCTGGCCGCGGATCATCTCCGCCTCGTCGGAGCAGAGGAAGCTCACCGTCGCGGCCAGATCCTCGGGCTGGAGGATGCGTCCCGCCGGGGTGCGTTCGGTGCCGAACTTGATCATCTCCTCGCGGTTCGGGAAATGGTCGAGCGCGTCCGTCTCGACGACGCCGCCGGAGACGGCGTTGACGCGAATGCCCCGCGGGGCGAGCTCCACGGCGAGGTAGCGGACGAGCGCCTCGAGCGCCGCCTTCGAGGTGCCGACGAGGAGGTAGTTGTCGAGCACGCGCATCGAGCCGAGCGAGGAGATCGCGATCATCGAGGCGCCGGGCTGCATCTGCGGGGCAGCCGCGCGGGCGAGGCCGAGGAAGGCGCGCGCGTTCGTCGCGAGCGTCCAGTCCCAGTGCTTGTCCTCGAGCTCGAGCGCCGGCTTGTTCACGCCGGTCGCGGCGCCGTGGACGACCGCGGCCAGCGGGCCAAGCGCGGTGACCTGCTCCATGACCTTCTCCGAGGCGATGTTGCCGCGCACGAAGACCGGCTCCGCGCCGAGCGCGCGCAACGCCTCGGCCGTCTCCTCGGCGGCGCTGTCCCCGTTCATGTAGCCGATCGCGACGCGCTTGGCGCCGTCGCGGGCGAGGCGCAGGGCGATCGCGCGGCCGATCCCGCGCGAGCCACCCGTCACGAGGACGGACCCGCCCTCGATCATCGCGGCAACGGAGAGTCTGCGGGCGCCGAGCTCGGGATCGTCTCCCAGCCGGGGCGTGTCTTCGACTCGCGGCCCCCGTCCTCGGCCTTCGAGGAGGCGTAGCCGAGCCGGTCGAGGAGCTCCATCTTCTCGGCAGCGTAGGTGCGTACCGGGTGATCCTCCGCCAGTCCTGCGACGAGCTCCTCGACGCGGGCGCGCAGCTGGAAGGCGAAGTGCGGCGTGGCGGGCCCGACGAGGGCGTCGATGTCGGCGCGGGTCGGCTCGCTCACGGCTGCGAAGCCTAGTACACGCCACGCTGCCGGTAGCGTGGCGACCGTGCGTCGCCCGTCCAAGGTCGAGCTGATGCTCGGCGTGACGATCGTGATCTGGGCCTTCAACTTCACGGTCACGCGCTTCGAGCTGACGAACGGCTTCCAGCCGTTGTCGTACTCGGTGATCCGCTACGGGGGCGGTGCGCTCGGCCTGCTCGCGATCGCGCGGTGGCGCGGGGAGGCACTGCGCGTCGACCGGGCGGATGTCCCGCTGCTCGTCTTCGCCGGGCTTCTCGGGGTCGTCGGCAACCAGCTCGCATACGTGTACGCGATCAAGATGACGAACGCGTCGACCGTCGCGCTGATGCTCGGTGCGGTGCCCGTGCTCGCGGTGCTGATCGCGGCGGCGACCCGCGTCGAGACGCTGTCGCGGCGCTTCGTCGCCGCGGCGACCGTCTCGTTCGCCGGGGTCGTCCTCGTGGCGCTCGGCGAGGGCGGCTTCGCGGCGAACCTGCTCGGCGACGCGCTCGGCCTCGTGACGGCGCTGACCTGGGCCGCCTATGCGGTGGCGATCACGCCACTCATGGATCGCTACTCACCGTTCCGCGTCAGCGCGCTCGTGATCTCGATCGGCTGGCTCATGCTGGTGCCCTTCGGCGTCCCGCAGCTCCTGCACCAGAGCTACCACCTGCGCCCGCTCGTGTGGGCGGGGCTCGCCTTCGCGATCCTCGGCCCGCTCGTGCTGACGAACCTGCTCTGGTTCGCGGCGATCCAGGAGGTCGGGCCGTCGCGGGCGTCGCTCTTCGCCAACGCGCAGCCGTTCGTCGCCGTGCTCTTCGCGCTGCTCCTGCTCTCGGAGCCGCTCCATCCGCTCGAGGTCGCCGGCGCCGTCCTGATCGGGATCGGCATCGTGCTGGGGCGGCGACGCAGACGCCTGGCGGTCCCACCCGCGGGAGAATAGAGTTCTCGATATGACCGATGAGATGCCGATCGATGCATGGGACCACCTCGAGCTCTGGGTCGGCAACGCGCGGCAGGCGGTCTACTTCTACGAGCGCGCCTACGGCTACCAGCCGGTCGCCTACTGTGGCCCCGAGACGGGGGTGCGCGACCGCGCCTCGTATGTCCTCGCCCAGGGAGACGTGCGCCTCGTCGTCACGAGCGGCCTGACCGACGAGAGCGAGATCTGCAAGCGGGCGGGACGCCACGGCGACGGAGTGAAGGACATCGCGCTGACCGTTCCGGACGCCGCCGCCGCGTACGAGGTCGCGCTCGAGCGCGGCGCCCGCGGCGTCACCGAGCCGTACACGCTGGAGGACGAGCACGGCGAGGCGCAGCTGGCGACGATCGCAACCTACGGCGACACCGTCCACACCTTCGTGACGCGCTCGCACTACAGCGGCGCCTTTCTCCCCGGCTTCGTCGCGCTCGACGCGAACGGGGCGCGGGGCTCAGGGGTAGGCCTGCTGCAGCTCGACCACGTGGTCGGCAACGTCGCGCTCGGCGCGATGGACGAGTGGGTCGGGTTCTACGAGCGCGTGCTCGGCTTCACGGAGCTGATCCACTTCAGCGACGAGGCGATCCACACGGAGTACTCGGCGCTGATGTCCAAGGTGATGACGGACGGCGAGGGGAAGATCAAGTTCCCGATCAACGAGCCTGCCGAGGGGAAGCGGAAGAGCCAGATCGAGGAGTACCTCGAGTTCTACGGCGGGGCGGGGGTCCAGCACGTGGCACTCCTCTGCGACGACATCGTCGCGACCGTCGAGGCGCTGCGCGAGCGGGGCGTCCGCTTCCTCGAGACGCCGGAGACGTACTACGAGGACGCGACCGCCAGGGTCGGCGACGTTGACGCGAGCTGGGACGACCTCGCGCGGCTCGGCATCCTCGCGGATCGTGACGAGGAGGGCTACCTGCTCCAGATCTTCACGCGCACGGCGCAGGATCGACCGACGCTCTTCTTCGAGGTGATCGAGCGCCATGGCTCCCGCGGCTTCGGCGAGGGCAACTTCAAGGCCCTGTTCGAGGCGATCGAGCGCGAGCAGGCGCTGCGCGGCAACCTCTAGCCGACCCGCTGGGGGGCGTCTAGTAGATTCGTCGGCGTGACGCTCGTCTGGATCCTGATCGCCGTCGCGGCGGTGCTCCTCCTCTGGGCGGTGCTCGCCTACAACTCGCTCGTGCGCCTACGCAACGAGGCGGAGCAGGGGTGGGCGAACATCGACGTGCAGCTGCGTCGCCGCGCCGACCTGATCCCCAACCTCGTCGAGACGGTGAAGGGCTACGCGACGCACGAGCGGGAGACCTTCGACGAGGTGACGCGCGCCCGTGTCGCGCTCCAGCAGGCGCAGACGCCCGCCGAGGCGAGCGTCGCGAACGCGCAGGCGACCGCCGCGACAGGAAAGCTGATCGCCGTCGCCGAGGCCTACCCGGAGCTGAAGGCCTCGCAGAACTTCCTCGCGCTCCAGGCGGAGCTGACCGACACCGAGGACAAGATCGCCGCCGCCCGCCGCTACTACAACGCCACGGTGCTGCGGTTCAACACGAAGGTGCAGAGCTTCCCGACGCTGCTCGTCGCGCGCGCCGGCGGCTTCCGCGAGAAGGAGCTCTTCGAGCTCGACGACGCAGCCGCCGCCCAGCCGGTGCAGGTCTCGATCTAGTGACGTTGCAGGAGCAGATCCGCGCCAACCGCTGGCGGACGCTGCTGCTCTTCGTCCTCTTCCTCGGCCTCTTCCTGCTGGTGGGCCTCGCCGCGGCGGTGCGCTTCGGGATCGACGGGCTGATCATCGCCGGCGTCGTGGCGATCGTGTACGGCGTCTTCTCGTACTTCGCGTCCGGCTCGATGATCGCCGCGCTGGCGGGCGCGCACCCGGTCACCAAGGAGGAGGCGCCCGAGCTGGTCCGGGTCGTCGAGAACGTGGCGATCGGCGCAGGGCTGACGCGCACGCCGCCCGTCTACATCGTCGACGACCCGGCGCCGAACGCGTTCGCCGCGGGTCGCGACCCGAATCACGCCTACGTATGCGTCACCTCGGGGCTGCTGCAGCTGATGGACAAGCGCGAGCTCGAGGGCGTGGTCGCGCACGAGATCGGCCACATCCGGAATCGCGACGTGCGGCTCATGAGCCTCGCCACGGTCATGGTCGGCGTGATCGCGCTGCTTGCGGACTTCATGATCCGGATGTCCATCTTCGGCGGCGGCGGACGGCGGCGCGACAACCAGAACCCGCTCTTCATGATCCTCGCGATCGTCGGGCTGATCATCGCGCCGATCGCTGCGACGCTCATCCAGTTCGCGCTCTCCCGGCGGCGCGAGTACCTCGCGGACGAGGCGTCCGCGGAGATCACCGGCGACCCGGAGGGGCTCGCCCTCGCGCTGCGGAAGCTCGACCGCGACCCGCAACAGCTCCGGCACCTGAACCGTGCGACTGCGCACCTCTACATCGAGGCGCCACTCAACAAGGCCGACGGCCTGGGCGGCGCGCTGAGCGGGCTCTTCGACACGCACCCGTCGCTCGAGAGCCGCATCGAACGGCTGGAGCAGGCAGGCGGCTTCCAGCTGCCGCCGGACTGAGTTTCCTCGTCAGGCGCCCGCGGCAGAACGGGCGAAACGACTGGGGAGGCACACATGGCAGACCTGACGAATCTGGAGACCAAGCTCGGCGAGGTGATCGGCCTCGCGATGGCCGCGCAGGACGCAGGCAAGAAGGTCGCGGCGCTGACCGAGGACGAGCAGCTCGTGCAGACGCTGGAGCGCATGCGCGGCGAGGCAGCCGAGGCCGAGGAGCGCTCCACCGAGGTGGCATCCACGTTCGAAGGCAAGAAGACCGCCATCCTCGAGGAGGCACGCGAGGTCAAGCAGAAGGCGACCGAGATGATGTCCACCTACCTCGACCGGGACGCGGACGCGCTCGACGGGTTCGAGTTCCTCAACATGGCCGAGGCGGCGGAGGTCGCGCACTGGGCCGTGCTCGGGACGATGAGCGAGCAGGCGCAGCACGGCGGCCTCCAGGAGCTCGCCGCCAGGTTCCTGCCGGTGCAGGAGCGGCACCTGGCGCAGGTGCTCCAGGGCGCGACGAAGCTCGCGGCCGAGGAGGATCCGGACGAAGAGGCGTAGTCGCTGACGGCGGAGCGTCCGCTTCGCGCGGGCGCTCCGCGTTAGCCTTGCCCGGTGTCGCCACAGCGTCGCACCGCGCTCGTCTCGGTTGTCGCAGCCGCGCTGCTGATCGCGCTCAAGCTCTCCGCCGGTCTCGCGACGCACAGCCTCGGGCTCCTCTCCGAGGCCCTCCACTCCGGGACCGACCTCGTCGCGGCGCTCCTCACCTTCTTCGCGATCGGCGTCTCGGGGCGTCCCGCGGACGTCGGTCATCAGTACGGGCACGGCAAGGCGGAGCACCTGTCCGCGCTCGCCGAGGCGACGATCCTCACGGGGGCGAGCGTCTTCATTGGCGTGCGGGCGGTGGAGCGCCTCGTGGGGAATTCGCACGTGCAGGTCAACGCGCGCTGGTACGCGTTCGCGGTCGTCGCCGTCGTGCTGCTCGTCGACGCGAGCCGGACGATCGTGTCCGTGCGCGGCTCCCGCCGCTACGAGAGCGAGGCGCTGCGGGCGAATGCGCTGCACTTCGCCTCGGATGCGGCCGGGACGGTTGCCGTGCTCGTCGGGCTGATCGCCACGACGCAGGGCCACCCGCGGGCCGACGCGATCGCCGGGCTCTTCGTCGCGGTGCTCGTGCTGCTCGCGGCCGCGCGCCTGATCAGGCGCAACGTCGACGTGCTCATGGATCGGATCCCGCAGGGCTCGCACGAGGCGGCCGCGGCGGCGATCGCGGCGCTCGACCCGCCGGTCGAGCTGCGCCGCCTGCGCATGCGCCAGGCGGGTGGGCGCTACTTCGCCGACGTCGTGATCGGTGTCAACCCGGGCGCCGCGGTCGGCCAGGGGCATGCGGCTGCCGACGACGTGGAGCGCGCGCTCGAGGAGGCGCTCCCGGGCATGGACGTCGTCGTCCACGTGGAGCCGCGCAACGAGGCGCTGCAGGTCAGCGAGCGCGCGCACGAGGCGGCCCTGTCCGTGCGGGGCGTGCGCGAGATCCACAATGTCGCGGTCGTCCAGCTCGGCGATCGCCTTGAGGTCTCGCTCCACCTCAAGCTCCCGGGGGAGCTGTCCCTCGACGAGGCGCACGGGCTCGCGGAGAGCGTCGAGCAGGCGATCTGCGCCGCCGTCCCCGAGGTCGATGCGGTGCACACGCATCTGGAGCCGCTCGCGGAGCCGGGGCCGGCCAGCCTCGGCGGCTCGGCGGAGCTGGAGCAGGCCGTGCGCGCAGCCTCGCTCGACGAGCTCGGGACGGAGCCGAAGGAGGTGCGCTTCCTCGAGACGCACGGCGGCCTCGTCCTCTTCCTGACGCTCGCGCTCGAGCCGGGCGCCACGCTCGCCGAGTCGCACGCGCGGGCGGGACGCGTTGAGGAGCGGATCCGCCGGCACCTCCCCGACCTCGCCGAGATCGTCGTCCACACGGAGCCTGCGGAATGAGGCTCTGCATGTTCTCGCCGGCGGGCATGCCGCTCGAGCGGGGCTGGCCGGGGCGGATCGAGGGGGATCGCGTCATCCAGCTTGCGGCGCAGACGCTGGAGTCGTTCTTCACCGGTGGCGGCTCCGCCCGGGAGCATGCGGAGTTCGCGCTGGCCGACGTGGTGCTGCGCCCGCCGGTGCTGCGTCCGCCGGCCGTGCGCGACTGCTACGCGTTCGAGGCGCACGTGAAGGCGGCCCGCGCGCGCCGCGGCCTGGAGGTGCCGCCCGAGTGGTACGAGGCGCCGGTGTTCTACTTCTCCAACCCCGCGGCGATCACGGGCCCGGATGCGGAGATCGCCTACCCCGAGGGCACTGAGGAGCTGGACTACGAGCTGGAGGTCGCCGCCGTGGTCGGCGGAGCGGGGGACATCGCCGGCTTCACGATCCTCAACGACTGGTCCGCCCGCGACCTCCAGCGGCGCGAGATGGCAGTCGGCCTCGGCCCGGCGAAGGGGAAGGACTTCGCCACCTCGATCGGGCCGGTCGTCGTCACGGTGGACGAATTCGATGGCTGCGGAGGCGCGATGGTCGCGCGCGTCAACGGGGAGGAGCGGTCCCGCGGCGACCTCGCCGACATGCACTGGTCGTGGACGGAGCTCCTGCACTACGCCGGCCGGAACACGGTGCTGCGCGCGGGCGATCTGCTCGGCTCGGGCTGCGTCGGGACGGGCTGCATCCTCGAGCACGGCGACGGCCGCTGGCTCCAGCCCGGCGACGTGGTGGAGCTCGAGGTCGAGGGCATCGGGGTGCTGCGCAACACGATCCGGCAGCCTGCTTCGTAGGCCCGCTCCTGTGGGCGAACTGGTGCGAAACCGGTGCAGTTCCGTACGTCGTTCGGCGGTACGTTCCCTCTAGCGTCCCTCGCCCCGTGGGTGGGTGGGGGTTAGGGATGGGGAAGTGCCGAAGCCGCGGACGCCTCGCCAGACAAGCTCGTTCGTTCGCGTCAGTCCGCGCCGCCCTCGCCGCCGAACCCGCACTCCAGGCAGACGAAGCGCACCCCGTCGCCGTCCCGAACCATCCCCATCGTCACGCCGCAGGCGGGGCAGATCGGCGGGCGGTCGTCCTCGTCGGTGGTGTCGCGACGCCTCCTGCTCATCTGCCGACGATATCCTCTCCTCGATCATGCCGATGTACCAGCAGCGAGGCGAGGTTCCGCGCAAGCGCCACATCCAGTTCCGCGACAACGGGACTCTGCTCACCGAGGAGGTCATGGGCCTCGAGGGCTTCTCCGGGAACGAGTCGATCCTCTACCACCTCACTTCGCCCTGCCGCGTCGACGAGCTGGGCCCGTTCGTGCCGATCGAGCGCGAGGAGTGGGTGCCCGACGCCCACGCGCACCGGCACTTCCGGACGATCGACATCGAGCCCGCCGGCGACCCGATCACCGGGCGGCAGCTGCTGATGTGGAACG
>JAWVDX010000350.1:0-4087 GCA_033857015.1 Gaiellaceae bacterium | reverse complement strand
CTGTCCCGGGGCGGGGCGCAGGCCGTCGCGCGGCGCCTGCTCGACGAGCCCGGCTACCGGCAGGCGGCGCGAAGGCTCAGCGCCGAGATCGCCATGATGCCGCCGCCCGAAGAGGCGGTCAGGGACGTCGAAGCGCTCGTCCTTACGTCGTCAGCGTGACCTTCGACAGGCCGTGCGGCTTGTCGACGTCGACGCCCCGCGCCTGAGCGAGGCGCACCGCGGCGAACTGGCCCGGGATCACGCACAGGAAGCTGCTCAGCCACTCGGGGACGCGCTGCACGAGCGGCAGCGCCACGGTCGCCTGCGAGAGCCACGACTCGTCGTCCGCGATCAGCACGACCTCGGCGCCGCGGGCCCGCAGCTGCGCGACGAGCTCCTCCGTGCCGGCGGCGCCCGCGCCCGAAGGCGCGACGACGACGGCAGGCTCGCGGTGGTACAGCGCCGCGATCGGCCCGTGCATCAGGTCGGCGGAGGAGAACGGCTCGACGATGAGCCCCGAGAGCTCGCGCATCTTGAGCGCGATCTCGTACGCCGTCCCGTAGTTCACACCGCGGCCGACGACGAGCGCCGCGTCCACGTGCGCGTACTTCGTCATCGCCTCGACGTCCACGCGGGAGCGCTCGATCTGGCGGGAGAGGATCTCGGGCACGGTGCGCAGCTCCTCGAGGCGCTGCGCGTGGTGGTTCAGCGCGAAGGAGAAGAGCGCTGCGGCGGCAAGCGAGTTGGTGTAGGTCTTGGTCGCAGCCACGCCCTTCTCCTCGCCGGCGTGCAGCGCGATGACGTGGTCGGCGTTCCCCGCCAGGCGCGAGTCCGGGACGTTGGTGATGGCGAGCGTGGGGCGGCCCTGCTCCTTGGCGTCCTCGAGCACGGCGTTGATGTCCGGCGAGGCGCCCGACTGCGAGATCCCGACGACGAGCGCCCCGTCGAGCTTCGGCGGCGCGTCGTAGATCGTGTAGAGCGACGGCGTGGCCAGCATCACCGGCAGCCGGTTGAAGACGCCGACCAGGTACTGGAGGTAGCGGGCCGCGTTGTCGGAGGTGCCGCGCGCTGCGACGACGACATACTTCACGTCGTCCGTCACGAGCTGCGGGACGAGGTCGAGGACACGATCGACCTCGGCGTCGAGGAAGCGCTGGAGCGCCTCGGGCTGTTCGTTGAGCTCCTGCTCCGTCCAGGTCATGTTGCAGCCTCCACGGCGCGGCGCACGTGGCCGCCCGACTCGTCGAGATGGCGTTGCGCGGTGTCGACGTCGACGTTCGCGAGCAGCGAGACGATCGCGACCGGGGCGTTGCCGCCTGCGGCTTCGAGCGCGGAGTCGACCTCGGCCTCCGGCCTGGCGGTCGCGAGCGCGACTGCGCGCTGGGCGCGCGCCCGCAGCTTCTCGTTCGTCACGACGACGTTCACCATGAGGTTCCCGTACGTGCGCCCGAGGCGCACCATCGAGATGGTCGAGAGCATGTTGAGCACGAGCTTCTGCGCCGTGCCGCCCTTCATGCGCGTCGAGCCGGCCACGATCTCAGGCCCGACGGGAACGCAGATCTCGAGCTCCGCGGCAGCTGCGAGCGGCGACCCCGGATTGCACACGAGGGCCACGGTGAGCGCTCCGCGCGCGGCCGACTCCTCGATCGCGGCGACCGTGAAGCGCGTCTTGCCGCTCGCGGTCACGCCGACGACCGCGTCCTCGGGAGCGATGTCCGCCGCCCGGACCGTGGCCACGCCCGCCTCGGCGTTGTCCTCGTCGTCGACGGTGGGATTGCCGGTCGTCTGCGGGCCGTCCGCCAAGAGGGCGACCACTTTGTCCGACCCGAAGGTGGGGCCGATCTCGGACGCGTCCAGAGCGGCGAGGAGCCCGGACGATCCGGCGCCGATGTAGACCAGCCGGCCGCCCTGTGCGAGGCGGGCCACGATCGCCTCGATCGCCGCGACGATCTGCGGCGACGCGTCGGCAACCGCCCGCGCAACCGTCTCGTCGTCACGGTTCACGAGCGCGATGAGCTCCTCCGTGCTGCGCAGGTCGAGGTCGTCCAGCTCCCCCCGCTCGCGCTCCGTGATGGCGGGGTTTCTCACAGGGAGGGACGGGTGCTTGAGAGGACGGGAAGGCTCATGAACACGACAGGTTCCCGGGCGCAGTGGTCTTGACCGATCTTGCGCTTCGACGGGGTCCGCGACCGGACTATACACCGTCCCTGGAACTGTTCCACCCCCAGCAGTGGCCGCGAGAGGCTAAGGTTGCGAGCCTCATCGCGCGCGCGTCTGCGCGGCTACCGGCCGGCGGAGCGCACTAACATGCCAATGCTCCCGATCGTCTGAGGTTGTATTGACCACTCCGCCCCCGACCACTAGATTGCCCTCATGACGAAGCAGAACGAAGCCCGCGAGCGTGTGTTGGATCTCATCGACCGGCTCGGCGTGGGCGACGCGATCCCCTCCGAGCGGCAGCTCAGCGCCGACCTCGGCGTGTCGCGTCTGACCGTGCGCGCAGCCCTCGACGAGCTCGTCCGCGAGGGGTACCTGGTGCGTCGCCGGGGGAGCGGCACCTTCGTCAGCGAGCCCAAGATCGCCCAGGAGCTGACCATGACCTCGTTCACCGAGGACATGCGTCGACGGGGCATCATCGCGTCCAGCCGCACGCTCGACCTGACGGTCGTCCCGGCCGGGGCGCGCCTGGGTCGCCTGCTGAACGTCTCGCCCTCGGAGCCCATCGTCGTGGCCAAGCGTCTGCGCCTCGCCGACGAGGAGACGATGGCCATAGAAACCCTGCATGTGCGCGATTCCATCATCCCCGGCCTGACCAAGGCAGACCTGGAGCAGTCCTCGTTCTACACCCTCCTGCGCGAGCGCTACGGCGTCCTGCTGGGCTCGGCGCTCCAGACGATCGAGCCGACCGTGACGAACGAGGAGGAGTCGGAGGCGCTCGGCGTCCCGCTCCACTCGCCGGCCTTCCTCTTCGAGCGCACGACGCGCTCCGAGCGCGGCGAGATCGTGGAGTTCGTCCGCTCGATCTACCGAGGCGATCGCTACCGCCTCGTGACCGAGCTCGCTCGGGGCCGCGAGCCGCGCCGGCTGGCGCTCACGCTCTCGCCTGACGCGACCGGCGCGCGCCACTAACTATCTGGGCGCCCGGTCGTCTTAGCGGTCTGTACAAGTAGACCGGCCGTCCTCGAGCAGGATGTCCAGGGCAGCGTCAGGAACCGTGGCAGCGGTTCGAGTCCGAGAGCACGGGAGGAGCTGTTTTGGGCATTCCAATGCGGTTTCTCCGGATCTCGAGGAGCGCAAGTCCTGGGGTCTTGACAGAACTGGCCGAATTGTGACACCCTGCGCTTCGTGGCCAAGTGGTACGAACCAATTAATGGCCAAAAACCAACAGACGGCCGGCTCGAGCGGCTCCGTCCCAGCAATCTGCTGTGGCTGAGCCGGACTGTAGGTCGTCGATCGATGCCTTCGGGAGATCGTCAATGAAAGTACGGAACATTCTCGCTGCCGGCGCCCTGATTCTGGTGCTCGGCATCTTTGCGGCCACCGCCGCGGCGAAGACGCACAGCAGCAAGGCGTCCAGCCTCGAAGTGTGGCTCATGACAGACGCCAAGGGCTGGCCGAACATCGTGGACGCCGCCAACAAGGCGTTCACGGCCGCGCACCCTGGCGTGAACGTGAACATCACCTACCTCACCTGGGGTGAGCACCTCGGCAAGCTCGACGCGGCTCTGGCGGCCGGTAACGCGCCTGACGTCACGGAGATGGGCAACACCGAGATGACGAAGTACATGGCAGCCGGCGCGTTCTACCAGCTTCCGGCGTCTGCCTTCGACAACTACAAGACGTGGTTGAACTCGCTTCAGCAGTCCGCCACGTTCGGTGGCAAGCTCTACGGCGTGCCGTATTACGCCGGTGCCCGCGCGGCGATCATCCGCACGGACTACTGGAAGAACTCGGGCGTCAAGAAGCTTCCGCCGGCCACCCTCGGTGAGTTCTACACCGATGGCGTGAAGATCATGAAGAAGTACGGCAAGAAGGATCCGAACTTCTCGGCCCTCTACTTCCCCGGCCAGAACTGGTACGCGGCGACGTCGTGGGTCTATGACTTCGG
>JAWVDX010000349.1:0-2941 GCA_033857015.1 Gaiellaceae bacterium | reverse complement strand
GGCTCGAGCGTGATCGCCTGGCTGATGAACGCGATCAGCTCCGCGACGCCGAAGACCATGTTGGCGGTCGAGGAGTCCTGCATGACCTGGCCGTTGAGGATCGAGCGGATGCGTAGCGCCTGCGGATCGGGGATCTCGCTCGCCGGTACGAGCCGTGGGCCTACGGGGCAGAACGTGTCGAGCGACTTGCCGCGTACCCACTGGCCGTCGGAGAACTGGAGGTCGCGGGCGGACACGTCGTTGAGGCAGAGGTAGCCGGCGACCGCCTCGAGGGCGTTCTCCACGGTGGCGCCGCGGACGGTCGTGCCGATGACGACGCCGAGCTCCGCCTCGAAGTCGACCTGGCTCGAGATCGCCGGCAGCACGATCGGCTCGCCTGGCGCGAGCAGCGTGTTCGGCCACTTGGAGAAGAGCAGCGGGCGCTCCGGAAGCGCGACACCCTGCTCCTCGGCGTGGTCGCGGTAGTTGAGGCCGACGCAGACGATCTTCTGCGGGCGGTCGATTGGCAGCATGCGTTGCTCCTCCTGAGGGTTCAGTCGGAGGATAATAGATCCGATCAATCAGTAGAGACTGCGCGCTATCTGCGCTGTCAGCCGCTGGACTCGGCCTATAGATCCGATTTATTGTCATGAAGATGATCGACGCGCATCACCACCTCTGGGATCCGGCTCGCATCGAGCTTCCCTGGCTGCGGCCCGAGCACGGGCCGATCGCGCGCGCCTTCGGGCCACGCGAGCTCGCGCCGCTCCTCGACCGCGAGGGCATCGCCGCCACGATCCTCGTCCAGAGCGTCGACTCCGACGAGGACACCGACTGGCTGCTGGCGCACGCCGCCGGCCAGGCCTGGATCGCCGCCGTCGTCGGCTGGGTCGCCCTCGCCGAGCCGGCGCGCGCCGAGGCGCGCCTCGACGAGCTCGCCACCCAGCCGAAGCTGCGCGGGATTCGGCACCTGATCCACGACGAGCCGGATCCCCACTGGATCCTGCGCCCGCCCGTGCTCGAGAGCCTCGCCCTGCTCGAGCAGCGCGGGCTCGTGCTCGAGCTGCCGGTCGTCTTCCCGGATCACCTCGGCGACGTGCCGCTGCTCGCCGAGCGCTTCCCCGAGCTCGCGATCGTGATCGACCACCTCGGCAAGCCGCCGCTCGACGGAGCCCTCGACGACTGGCGCGCCGGCCTCGCGGCAGCCGCCGCGCACGAGAACGTCTACGCCAAGGTCTCCGGCCTCAACACCGCGACCGCCAACCCCGACTGGCAGGCGGACGACCTGCGGCCCTGCGTCGA
Source organism: Gaiellaceae bacterium (assembly GCA_033857015.1). Classification (GTDB taxonomy): domain Bacteria; phylum Actinomycetota; class Thermoleophilia; order Gaiellales; family Gaiellaceae; genus JAWVDX01. The sequence goes on along the minus strand of JAWVDX010000349.1, from coordinate 1,660 downwards.
GAGCGCCCTCGAGCTGTTCGGCGCCGAGCGCCTGCTCTGCGGCAGCGACTGGCCCGTCCTCCTGCTCAACGGCGACTACGCCCGGGTCTGGGCCGCGACGCGCGAGCTGGTGGCCGGCCTCGCCCCGGACGAGCGCGACGCCCTCTTGGGCGGAACCGCTCGCCGGCTGTACGGTCTGGAGGCAGCCGATGGCGCTCACTGACGAAGCAATCGAGAAGATCAAGGCGCTGATCGTCGCGGGCGAGTTCGCCCCTGGCTCGAAGCTGCCGCGGGAGCGCGAGCTCGCCGATCGCCTCGGCCTCTCCCGCAGCTCCCTGCGTGAGGCGGTGCGCGCGCTCACGCTCGTCGGCGTGCTCGAGACCCGCCAGGGAGACGGCACCTACGTCACGAGCCTCGACGCCGACCTCCTGCTCGCGAGCACCGCCTTCGTCAGCGAGCTCGCGAGCGGCCCGAGCATGCTCGAGCTCTTCCAGGTGCGGCGCATCCTCGAGCCGGCCGTCACGGCCCTCGCCGCCGCCCGGATCTCCGACGAGGAGCTCGACGAGCTCGACCGCTGCCTCGAGCACATGGCCGAGGCGCAGGGAACGGAGGCGTTCGTCGCCGCCGACGAGTCCTTCCACAAGGTGATCCGCGACGCGTGCGGCAACGCGATGCTGAGCTCGCTGCTGAGCGTCCTCTCCGGCGGGACGGTCGCCGCGCGCATCTGGCGCGGCGTCAGCGAGGAGGGCTCGCTGGAGAGCACGCTCGGTCTCCATCGCGACATCGCCTCCGCGCTGCGGGCCCGCGACGCCGAGCTCGCCGCGGCGGCCGACCTCGTCCATCTCGGCGAAGGGGAGCGCTGGCTGCGCGAGGTGCTCGAGGCGGACGACAGCGCGGCAGCCGAGGCGCTGCGCGGCCGCGCCGACCACGTTCATCCCTAGGATTCCGGCACATGCTTGAGCAGAAGACGCTCGCCACGCAGGCGACGGAGTACCTCGAGACCCTCATCATCGAAGGCAAGCTCGACGAGGGGTCGGCGCTTCCGTCCCAGGCAGAGCTCGCGGCCCGGCTCGGCGTGAGCAGGCTCGTGATCCGCGAGGCGACGAAGACGCTCGAGGCGCGCGGGCTGATCAAGGCTCAGCAGGGGAAGCGGCTCGTGGTGGCGGCGATCAGCGGCGCGCCGCTGCGGCACTTCTTCGAGCTCGCGCTCCGCCGCGACGCCGACGCAGCGGTGCAGCTCGTGGAGGCGCGCAAGGCGATCGAGGTGCACACCGCCCGCCTCGCAGCCCGGCACGCGACGGCGGACGACCTCGCGACGCTGAGGGCGTGCGTGGAGCGCCTCGCGCAGGCCCAGACGCTCGAGGACTTCGTCGAGGCGGACATCGCCTTCCATGCGGCGCTGGCGCGCATGTCGCGGAACTCGATCCTGGCCGAGCTCGTGACGGCGCTCGAGGAGCCGCTGCGCGCGAGCCGGGTCAAGAGCGTCGAGGGCGCGCAGAAGCGGGGCTCCTCGCTCGAGCCGAGCGTGCAGGCGCACAGAGCGATCTTCGACGGCGTCGCGGCGCACGATCCCGAGCAGGCCGCGGCGGCGATGGACAGGCATCTGAGCGAGGCGCTCGTCGATCTGCTCGCCGCGGCGAAGGCCCGCAAGGATTGACTCCGGAGCAGGTCAACTTGTCAT
>JAWVDX010000348.1:0-3610 GCA_033857015.1 Gaiellaceae bacterium | reverse complement strand
GGACCCGCTGCCGCGCCACGAGGCAGGCGTGTGAGAGGCTTTTGGCGCCCATGACCGACCGCTACGACCCGCAGGAGATCGAGACGAGATGGCAGCGCGTCTGGGAGGACGCGCGCGCCTTCGAGGTGCCGAATCCCGAGCCGGGCCAGCCCGCGCCGGAGACGCACTGGTACCAGCTCGAGATGCTGCCCTACCCGTCCGGCAACGGGATGCACATGGGGCACGTCCTGAACTACACGATGGGGGACGTCGTCACGCACGTGCGCCGGCGCAGCGGCTGGAGCGTCCTGCGCCCCATGGGCTGGGACGCCTTCGGCCTGCCGGCCGAGAACGCGGCGATCCGCGAGGGCGGCCATCCGCGCGAGATCACCGAGCGCAACATCGCCACGATCCGCACGCAGATGAAGCGGCTCGGCTGGGCGATCGACTGGGATCGCGAGGTCTCCTCGCACGATCCCGACTACTACCGCTGGACGCAGTGGCTGTTCCTGCGCTTCTTCGAGCACGACCTCGCCTACCGCAAGGAGGCCCCGGTCAACTGGTGCCCGAACGACCAGACCGTCATCGCCAACGAGTACGTCGTCGACGGGAAATGCGAGCGGTGCGGCGCCGAGGTCGAGCTGCGGAACATGACGCAGTGGTTCTTCCGGACGACGGCCTACGCGGACGAGCTGCTCGAGTTCGAGCTCCCCGAGGGTGGCGAGTGGCCGGAGCGGACGAAGACGATCCAGCGCAACTGGATCGGTCGCTCGGAGGGCGCGGAGATCCTGTTCCGGGTCGACGAGCTCGACCTCGACCTCCCCGTCTTCACGACCCGCGCGGACACGCTCTTCGGCGCGACCTTCTTCGTGGTCGCGCCCGAGCACCCGTTCGTCGCGGCCCACGCAACCGAGGAAGCGCAGGTCTACGCCCGCCACGCCGGCGCCCGTAAGTCCGAGGACCGCGCCGCCGAGACCGAGAAGACCGGCGTCTTCACCGGCCACTACGCGACGAACCCGGTCAACGGGGAGCGCCTGCCGATCTGGGTCGCCGACTACGTCCTGATGGACTACGGCACCGGCGCGATCATGGCCGTTCCCGCGCACGACGAGCGCGACCGCGAGTTCGCCGAGACGTTCGACCTGCCGATCGTCGAGGTCGTCTCCGAGGACGGAACGCTCGTGAACTCCGACGGCTTCGACGGTAAGCCCGCGGCCGAGGGCGCCCGCGCCATCGTCTCGAAGCTCGAGGAGCAGGGCCGCGGCAAGGCGACCGTCTCCTATCGCCTCCGCGACTGGAGCTTCTCGCGCCAGCGCTACTGGGGCTGCCCGATCCCGATCATCCACTGCGAGCGCTGCGGCGTCGTCCCCGTCCCGGACGACCAGCTGCCGGTGCTCCTGCCGGACGTCGAGGACTACGCGCCGAAGGGCAAGCCGCCGCTCGCCTCCAACGAGGAGTGGATGAACGTGACCTGCCCGAGCTGCGGCGGCCCCGCGCGTCGCGACGCGGACACGATGGACACGTTCGTCGACTCCTCCTGGTACTTCATCCGCTACGTCGACCCGCACAACGACGAGCTGCCCTTCGAGCGCCGCGTCGTCGACTACTGGATGCCGGTCTCGCAGTACATCGGCGGGATCGACCACGCGACAGGGCACCTGCTGTACTCGCGCTTCTTCGTCAAGGCGCTCAACGACTTCGGGATGCTCGGCTTTCGGGAGCCCTTCTCCCGCCTGTTCCACCAGGGCTGGGTGCAGATGGGCGGCACGAAGATGTCGAAGACGAAGGGGAACGTGATGGGCCCCGACGACATCGTCGCGGCGTACGGCGCCGACGCGATGCGCACCTACATCCTCTTCATGGGGCCGGCCGACCAGGACATGGAGTGGAGCGACTCCGGGATCGAGGGGATCTCCCGCTTCCTGCGGCGCCTGTGGCGCGTCGTGGACGAGCTCGCCGAGCACCCGGCCGGTGACCCGGGCGACGGGCCGCTCGTGCGGAAGGCGCATGCGACGATCTCAAAGGTCAGCGACGACGTGCTGCGGCGCTTCCAGTTCCACACGCCGATCTCCGCCGTCATGGAGCTGCTCAACGATCTGTCCGCCGCTCCCGGCGACCCCGGCGCGCGCTTCGCGGCGGAGACCGCCGTCTCGCTGATCCAGCCGTATGCGCCGCACATCGCGGAGGAGCTGTGGCAGCGCCTGGGGCACGAGCGCCTGTGGGAGCAGCCGTGGCCCGTGGCCGACGACCGCTTCCTCGCGCGCGAGACCTTCGAGCTCGTCGTGCAGGTCAACGGCAAGCTGCGCGACCGCTTCGAAGTGTCCGTCGACCTCTCGGAGGAGGAGCTCGTCGCGCGGGCGACCGCCTCGCCCAAGGTGCAGACGCAGCTGGACGGCAAGCAGATCCGCAAGACGATCGTCGTCCCGCGGAAGCTCGTGAACCTTGTGGTTGGTTAGACGCGCAGAAAGGTGCCGCAGGACTCGCGCACGACGAGCTCCCCGGCGCGCAGGATCGTCGGCGGAGGGTCGGCGGGGTTGTCGAGCATCCGGTTGAGCGCGTCAATCGCGTCAGCCCCGAGCGCCTGCGCAGGCTGGCGGATGGTCGTGAGCGGGGGCTCGACCCGGGCGGCGAAGGCCGCGTCGTCGAAGCCGGTGAGCGCGACGTCCTCCGGGCAGCTCAAGCCGGCCTCGTGCAGCGCCACCAGCGCGCCGACGGCCTGGGCATCGCTGGCCGCGACGACCGCCTGCGGCGCCGGCGGGTGTGCGAGCACGGACTTCATCTGCTCGTAGCCGCTCTCCGGCGAGAACACGCCCCTCTCGATGGGCCCCGCGGTGAGGCCGAGGCGCTCCATCGCATGCCGGAACCCGCGGAGCCGGTCCTGCCCTTCGATCGTGTCCTGCGGGCCGGCGAGGTGTGCAATCCGCGAGTAGCCGAGACCGGCGAGATGCGCCACGAGCTCGGCGGTCGCGCCCGCGTTGTCCACCCGCACGGAGCCGGCCTGGCTCCCGATGGCGCTGTACTCGAGGAACACGGTGGGGAGACCGCTGCGCTCCGCGGCGAGGAGCTCCGGGTCGGCGGCGTTGATCCCCAGGAGGATCAGGCCGTCGACGGCGTGCCGCAGGCAGCGCTCGACGCCGGCGGCAGATCCGCTCGACTGTCCTCCCCTGCGCGGGAGGGCCAGGCAGAGGTCGTTGTTGCGCTCGAGCGACCGGGCATGCATGCCTGCCATGAGCGGCCCGAAGAAGGGGTGTCCCGGATGGGCTATCTCGTCGCTCGAGAAGACGATGCCGACGCAGCGCTCGGCCGCAGTCCGCTCGTGGCTCGCGTTCGTCTCCCTGTTGCGGGCCGCGTCTGCCAGCAGACCCGCGTACAGCGCTTCCGGGGCGAGCAGGGCGTTGTCCACGCTTCCTCTATCGGCCACCTGCGCTCCGGCCTGCACCCTCTACCGGATGCCGGTGTCGATCGTGAAGTCGAGCTTGTCCACGTGGCCGCGACGGACATGGACGCGGGTCGGGCTGGTGCGGCGGGAGGGGCCGTTCAGCGTGGTCGCCACCGTGTAGTACCCGGCGCGGAGGAGGATCCGGTAGGCACCGTTCGCGGCGCTTCGGACGCGCTGTGGCTTCGCGCCCAC
>JAWVDX010000347.1:0-3857 GCA_033857015.1 Gaiellaceae bacterium | reverse complement strand
CGGGGGGTCGAGCTTTCGGAACCAGGTTGTCTTGTGCGCCGGATCCGTCTCCGGGTCGATGCCGGCGAGCCGGTACTCCACGATCGTGCGCCGCTCCTGCTCGTAGCGGATCTGCCAGTAGCCGTCGTTTGCGCCCGTGAACGCGAAGTTCGTCCCAGCGCGGGCTGCGGCCTCGAATCCGTCGCGCATCTCCTTCGTCCAGTACTCGGAGTGACCGTTCACGAGCACGAGCCGGTTGCGGACGAGTCCGGCGAGGGCGTCGCGGTCGACGTCGACGTCGGTCGTGTAGGAGACGTCGTAGCCCTCCCGCTCGAGGAAGTGCACCATCGGGATCTCCCACTGGTACATGTGGCCCTGGTTGAACGCGAAGCGGGCATAGGGTCGGTCGAAGGAGACGTGGTTGGCCGTGACGCCACGCTCGGGCGAGTAGAGGCTCTTGCCGCCCCACCAGTTGTAGGCCTGCCAGGTGTTCACCGAAGCCGTGACGAGGATTGCGCTGCGCCGTGCCACGGGCTCGCGCACGATGAACGGGATCATGTCGCCGCGAGTGGTCTGGCTCCCGGTCGTGAGGACAGGCTCCGCGAGGTAGTAGCCGCTCACCCAGCGGGCGCCGATCCTCAGCTCGTCCGTGACCGGCCAGGCTGCGTTCAGGTACGCCGTCTGCGGGTCGTATGTGGGAATCGGTTGCTCGACGCCCTGCTCGTCGCCGGCGCAGCCCGGGATGCACGTGACGAGACGCCCTCCCGCGCCGCCGTACCAGCCGAGGCGGTACACGTTGATGCGGTATCGGTTTGCGGGCACCGTCGCAACGTGCAGGTGGAGCGTCTCGCCCGGCCGGACGCTGGGCTCCGACGTGTACCCCTCGACGCCGCGGTCGTTCGGGAAGGTGATGGCCCATGCGGGCGTTCCCGGCTTCGCGTTCTCGGCTGCGATCAGGGCGCTGTGCGCGTGGAGGACGCCTGCCTGCTTCGCGTTCCCACTCCCGGGCGTCGCGGCGAAGACCAGGGCGGCGGCCACGAGCGCGAGTCCGCTGGCCACGAGCCGGATGGAAGTGCTGAACACCACGCCGGCCTCGCTCAGTGACCGGTGGCGAGGACCTGCTTCGTCCCATCAGGGAGAACAGCCGTGAGGACGACCTTGCCCCGCTTCAGACCGAGGGTGAGCGTGACGGTGCCGAGACGCAAGCGCCCCTTGCCGTCGATCGCGGCGAGCGTCTTGCCCTCCGGAGCCTGCCACTGCTGAAGGTCGTTCGTCTGTCCTGCCTTGCCCTGGACGAGAAGGGCGATCACGTCCTGCCCGTCGGCCCCACCGCCGATAGAGATGGGCGACCGCGTGGGCGTGCCGATGATGTACGCATTGAGGTGGCTCGCGGGCGCACCGGCGCCGTGCTCGAATTCGAAGTTGCCATCCTCGCCGCCGATCCGGATGTGGTGCGCCGCGATGTTCAGGTCATTGGTCGCGTTCACCTGCATGTCCGACGACCCTTGGACTCGGCCGATGTTGGCGACGCCGTCGCCAACCTGCCAGGCCCAGTCGGTGAGGGTCGCTCCGAACGTCGATCCCGCGCCAAACCCCGCGGCTCCAACCGCAACAGTCAGTAACACGATCCGTCGGCGCATCCTGCGATCGTACAACGATGCGCCGTCGTCGTACACGCGGCTAGAGTCCTGCGGGTGCCGACGCTCCGCTACGTCCTTGCGGACGTCTTCACGGACACGCCGCTCGAGGGCAACCAGCTCGCCGTCTTCACGGACGGCCGGGGGCTCTCCGACGAGACGATGCAGAAGATCGCCAGGGAGCTGAACCTGAGCGAGACGGTCTTCGTCCTGAGGCCGGAGCAGGGTGGGAGCGCGCGGATCCGGATCTTCACGCCGGCCGCGGAGCTGCAGTTCGCGGGGCATCCGACGCTGGGCTCGGCGTTCGTGCTGGCGGGGCCGCTGCAGGCGGACGAGATCCTGCTCGAGACGGGCGCGGGGGTCGTCAGCGTGGTGCTCGAGCGGGAGGCGGGGCGGATCGTGTTCGGGCGCATGGCCCAGCCGGTCCCGACCTGGGAGCCGCTTGCGCAGCCGGAGGAGCTGCTCGCGGCGCTCGGCGTGACGCGCTCGGAGCTCCCCGTCGAGGTCTACGACAACGGGGTGCAGCACATCTACGTCGCCGTCCCGACGGTGGCGGAGCTCGTTGCGCTTCGACCGGACCTGGGCGCCGTCGAGCGGATCGCCGGCCGGCGCGGGAGCGTCTGCTTCATCGGCGCCGGTGCCTCCTGGAAGGTGCGGATGTTCGACCCCGGGCTGGGGATCGCCGAAGATCCCGCGACCGGCTCCGCCGCGGGCCCGCTCGCGGTGCACCTCGCCCGCCACGGGCGGATCGACTTCGGCGCGGAGATCGAGATCAGCCAGGGCGTCGAGATCGGCCGGCCCTCGACGCTGTACGCCCGCGCGGAGGGGAGCGCCGAGGCGATCAGCCTCGTCGAGGTAGGCGGCTCCGCGGTGATCGTCGCGCGCGGCGAGTTCCGGCTCCCGGACTAGCGTCCCGCGACGGCGACCGTGGCGAGCGCCGTCGCCTGGCGTGCCGCCGCGACGGGCGAGCGGCCGCGCGCGCGAGCCGTCGTGTAGATCGCGCAGAACGCGTCGCCGGCGCCGGTCGGATCGCCGACCTCGGCGGCTCGGGCGGGTAGCTCGACGAGCGCGCCGTCCGCGAGGACGAGCGCCCCGCGCGAGCCGCGCGTGACGAGCACCTCCGGGACGCCCAGCGAGGCGAGCGCCCCGGCTGTGATCTCCCCGAGGATCGTCAGCGCCTCCTCCTCGGCGAGCTTCAGCGCCGAGACGTGGGTGAGGAGGGCCGGGTCGAAGTCGGCGTCGAGGCGCAGCTCCCCGGTGCGCTCCGGCCGGACGAGGCCCTGGCCGTCGAGGACGATGCGGCGGCCGCGGGCGATCGCCTCGAGCGTGTCCGGCGGGAAGTCGCAGCGTGCCAGGGGCGCGACGTGCACCCACTCCACCGGCTCGAGCAGCTCCTCGAGCCAGCTGCGCAGGCCGTCGAGCTCCCAGGGGTCGGCGATCGTGTCCACCTCCATGAAGCGCTCGTCACCCTGGTAGCCGTAGGAGAACGCCGCCGTCTGTTTGGCGGGGCGCCAGCTGACCGGGTGGCCGAGCGCCATCAGCGGGGCCAGGCAGAGGTCGCGATCCTCTTCGGCGCAGCGGGTGCCGATCCGGATCTCGCGGGCGTAGGAGTCGCGGAGCGCCCGCGCCGCGTAGAAGGGGGCGCCTCCGACCCGGGCCTCGCCGAGTCCGGGGACGCGATCCTTCGACAGGTTGCCGAGCACCGCGACGGGCCGCACGGCGCGACTGTACGCCGCGTCGCCCGGGTTAGCCAGCCTCGGCGGGCGCCGGAGCGCGCGTGCGCTCCAGCGCCGAGATGGAGAGCGCCAGCACGAACGTGACGACGAAGGCCGGAAGCGACGCCCCGAACGGAAGCCAGCCCGGCGGCAGGTGGCGCGCCCAGAAGTCGCTCCAGAAGCCGAGGCCGGGGGTCTGTCCGAACCATTCGTAGACGAGGAAGCCGGCAAGCCAGGCGGCGATCATCCAGGGGCGGAACAGAGGCCCCTCGAAGATGTCGGCCCGGGTGTAGTGGCGTCCGCGGTGCAACCAGTCGGCGAGCAGCGCGCCGAAGAGCGGGACGAAGAAGCCGCCGAGCAGGTAGAGGAACTGCGGGTACTTCGTCAGGTTCACCGCGAGGGCGCCCGCGGTCGCAAGCGTCGCGACGCCGAGGATGAGCACGCGCTGCGAGGCGCGCGGGAAGACGTTCTGCAGCGAGACGGCGGTGGAGTAGACGTTCGCGAACGCCTCGTCGCTCTCGTCCAC
>JAWVDX010000346.1:0-2757 GCA_033857015.1 Gaiellaceae bacterium | reverse complement strand
AGCTTCTCCGCCTCCCGCAGCTTCGCCACGATCTGCTCAACGCTGTAACGCTTACTTGCTGCCATCACACCCTCCATTCGGACCCACACATCCAGCGTTCACGACACACCGGATGGACCAAATAGAGGGGGGCCGGACACAGCCCATTCCTAAACCGCGCGCACAAGTTCGATTCTTGTCGGGGGCATATATCCGCCGGAAGTCCGGCTCGCTGCGCGAGCCATGACGACTTCCGTCGGAGCGTGACGCCTCGTTGGTGCTACGGCGGGCCGTCCTGAGCCGCGCCCGCCAGGTCGGTCGCGGCGGCGACGTAACGGTTGCGTTCAGGCGTAGAAGATGTCGACCTGGCTGACCTTGCCCCGTCGCATAGTGAAGACAGTGCCTGGTGCATCTGGCCTGCGTCCGGCACCGCGACTGCATTTGCCGTCGCTACACGCTACCCGCAGGACGCGTAACGCCCGAAGCGTCGTCCCGACACGCACACCGGAGCGAGTGTGAAAGCCGGGCCACGTGGTTTCAAGGCCCTGGACTCGAGTCGTCAGTCGATCATGGAACCAGTAATCGACGAGAAGGCGGCGGCCGAAATACGAGACGACACCACGGCTCTTCGGCGTCCCGCGTCCAAGCGCTTTCTCGACGCTCTTTCGCGGCACACCCAGCGCAATCCCTGCGATGGAACGGCCGAGGACGATCAGCCGGTTCGTCGGATCGGCGGCGCTCGACGAGGACGAGCCCTGGAGGAGGGGCTTCGCGGGATGGTGCGACGAGGAGCAGCCGGCGAGCGTGGCAAGGACGAAGAGCAGTCCACAAGTCCAGGCGACGGAGGCGGCGCGCAGGTTCAGGCGAGGCTTCACGTTGCTGTTGATCAGAGATGACGTGCGATGGCTACGTGAGCGCGACGCTCTCGTTCGCGGGGGCGATCTTGTCGGTGGGCGTTCCGGGAGTCGGCGCGTTGCTCCGGCGGCGCGCCCACGATCGAATCGGCGCTTCGACATAGCGGTGCGAGGCCGCGGCTGCAGCGATCGAGACGAGTACCGCGACGGCCCGCCACCCCCGGCCGGAGAAGCCGGCGTCTCCGGCGGCGCGCATCAGCGGCCCGTGCCAGAGGTAGATGCTGTACGACAGAACGCCGATCGTCACGAGCGCCGGCACCGAGAGGCAGCGGCGCAACCATTGGCTTGGGGCGTAGTCGAGCCCCACGACCACCGCCGCGCCCGCAAGCCCGAGCGCCGCCTGCGCGAACACCGCAGCGAGATAGGTCTCGTTGTGGAAGACGACGGGCAGGGTCGCCACTCCGGCGATCCCCGCCCACAGCATCCACTGGTGGGGGCGCCAGCCGAGGCGAACGGCAATCGCTGCCGCGCACCCGTAGAGCAGCGCGTCTGCCCGCTCGAGGCTGCCGATCTCGATCAGGGAGATCCTGAAGTGCATGGCAGCCAGCGCGCCGCGCCACGCCAGCGCGCAGACACAGACGACCAGGGTCGCACGCAGGGCCGTCCGGATTCCCCACCGGCGAACGACCCAGAGAAGGGCGAGCGGCCAGACGATGTAGAAGTGCTCCTCGACGGCCAGCGTCCAGGTCGGACCGTACGCGGGAAGCCAGTCGCCCTTGAAGACCTCGACGTAGTTCGCCGAGTAGGTCAGGGCGAACAGGGATCCGCGGAGCGGTGTGTAGTCGCCGAGGATCACGAAGAGCGCGTCGCACACGACGACGACGAGCACGAGGGCCGGAATCAGGCGCGCGGCGCGCCGGAGGTAGAAGCGCGACAGCGAGACCGCTCCACGGACGTCGCGCTCGTCGAGGAGCAGCGAGGTGATGAGGTAGCCCGAGAGCGCGAAGAACAGGCCGACGCCGACAAAGCCGAGGTCGACGGGAATCACACCCAAGGTGTGCTGCGCCGCGACCATCAGCACAGCGACAGCTCGAACACCGTCGAGCCAGGGACGGTACCCCGTCACGAGACCTTCGATGGGGACGGCTTGGTGCGGCTCTGTTGTGCGCACCTCGCCGATTGTGACATGGGTTCGCGCCAGTGCGAACCCCGCAGACACTCGGCCTTACTCGTGGCGGGCTTTCGAGGTACATTCACTCTTGGGAGAGGAGCGTGTGATCCAGAGAGGGAGAGCGTCGGAGCTGGTCGCGAAATTCGCGAGTACGAGCGCGCTTGCACTCGCGCTCTGCGCCGCGCTCCCCGCCGGTGTGCGTGCCGCGGATCCGCCCCCAGCCTCGACGACGCCGGGACCCACGCCGGTGCCGAGCGACACCGCTCCGACGCCGGCGCCTGATCCGGCTCCGGTCCCGGTCCGCAAGAAGGCCACGCCGAAGACGACGAGCGCGACCACAAAGAGGGCTTCCTCCACCCGCACGTCCACGCCCGTTCGCAGGGCGCCCGTGGTTGTACGGCAGGCACCGCGGGTGACCTACTCGCCGCCGACCAAGCACAAGGCGTTGAAGCACAAGGTGAAGGCGCTGCACCGCCGGCACAAGCCGCCCCCGGTCATCTCGTCCGTGCTCGGGGCACGTCACACGATCCCGGCCCAGCCTGTCCCCCCGGCGACGATCAAGGTCAGGGCGCCCCGGATCGAGGCGGGAGGCAGCGGGTCGATCACCGCCTTCTGGATATTCGCCCTCGCGCTCCCCGCGCTCATGCTGCTCGCGCTGCTCGTCCCTGCGTCGGTGCTGCCCTACGAGCTGGCGGTCGACTGGATGAACCGGCGCTTCGCCGTCGCCCTGGTCGCCGTGACGATGCTGGCGCT
>JAWVDX010000345.1:0-3271 GCA_033857015.1 Gaiellaceae bacterium | reverse complement strand
TTCAGACATGGACGGGCTCCCCTTTCCCGATGAGCGCACGAAGACGGTCGAAGACGACGTCGATGTGGCGCGTGTAGGCGTTGATGTCGAACACCTCGTCCAGCGCGGCGCTGTCCAGAACGGACGTCAGCTCCGGGTCGGCGCGCACGAGCTGCTGGAAGTCGGTCTCCTCGTCCCAGGCGCGCATCGCGCTGGTCTGGACGAGGCGGTATGCGGCGTCGCGGGCGAGCCCCGCGCTGACGAGCGCGAGCAGGAGGCGCTGGCTGAAGAAGAGGCCGAAGCTGGCGTCCAGGTTGCGCTGCATCCGCTCCGGGAAGACGACGAGGCCGTCGACGAGCCAGGTGAAGCGCTCGAGCATGTAGTCGAGCGCGAGGAAGGCGTCCGGGACGACCACCCGCTCCGCCGAGGAGTGGGAGATGTCACGCTCGTGCCAGAGCGCCACGTTCTCGAGCCCGACGACCGCGGTGGCGCGCACGACGCGGGCGAGGCCGCAGATCCGCTCGGCGACGACGGGGTTGCGCTTGTGGGGCATCGCGGAGGAGCCTTTCTGGCCCTTGCCGAAGGGCTCCTGGACCTCGCGGACCTCGGTGCGCGCCAGGTGGCGGATCTCCAGCGCGAACTTGTCGAGCGACGAGGCGGTGACCGCGAGCGCGTTCAGGAGGTCGGCGTGGCGGTCGCGCTGGAGGATCTGCGTCGAGGAGGGCGCCGGGTCGAGGCCGAGCCGGGCGCAGGCGACGCGCTCCACCTCGGGGTCGATCGCCGCGTAGGTGCCGACGGCGCCGGAGAGCTTGCCGACGCGCATGCCGGCGAGCGCGCGCTCGACCCGGGCCCTGTCGCGCTCGAGCTCGAAGGCCCAGCCGGCGAGCTTGAAGCCGAAGGTCGTGGGCTCCGCGTGGACGCCGTGCGTGCGCCCGATGCAGAGCGTGGTGCGGTGCTCCTCGGCGCGGGCGACGACGGTGGCGAGTGCGCGCTCGATCCCTTCGAGGAGCAGCGCCCCTGCTCTCTGGATCTGCAGCGCGAGCGCGGTGTCGACGACATCGGAGGAGGTGAGCCCGTAGTGGAACCAGCGCCCCTCCGGGCCGAGCTGCTCCGCGACCGCGTCGACGAACGCGGCGGTGTCGTGATGGAGGGTCGCCTCGATCTCGCGCACCCGCGCCGGGTCGGGCGGGGACGCAGCGGCTTCGATCGCGGCGACGTCCTCGGCCGGGACTGCCCCGACCTCGACCCACCCGGCGAGCGCCGCCAGCTCGACCTCGAGCCACGTCTCGAGCTTGCCCTCGTCCGACCAGATCCTGGCCATCGCGGGGCGGGAGTAGCGCTCGATCACTGGGACAAGTCTAGAGGTCGTAGCGGTCGTGCTGACGTATTACCATGCTAACACGCCTCGTTCCGGAAACAACGTCCTGAACCGACAGCCCCGGGGACAGTCCCGGGGACAGACCCCGGAGGTGCCTGCTTCGGACCGGCGCGTGGTCGAAAGGCGCGCCGCCGCGCAGTCGCGCGGCGATTTGTCGGCTGCGACGACTTCGTACCGGAATTGGACTGAAAGTGCACCGGAAATCGCGCCGCCGCGGCGCCTCCTACGTGTCGAGCAGAGCCAGGATCCGCGCGGCCAGGACGGCTGCGTTCTTCGCCCCGTCCACCGACACGCACGCCACCGGGACACCGGGAGGCATCTGCGCGATCGAGAGCATCGCGTCGAGCCCGTCCAGCACGGACTTCGACGAGCGCAGCGGCACCCCGATCACCGGCAGCTCGGTGTACGCCGCAGCCACGCCCGGAAGCGCCGCGGCCATTCCCGCCCCGCAGATCAGCACCTTGAGCCCGCGCCCCTGCGCGGCCTTGCAGTACTCGGCGACCGCGTCCGGGTTGCGGTGCGCCGAGCGCACCTCGAACTCGTGGCCGATCCCGCGCGCGGCCAGCTCGTCCATGCAGTCCTGCATCCGCTCGCGATCCGACTCGGATCCAACCAGGATCCCGACGACGACCTCAGCCACCAACACCCTCCCGTTCGGCCGCATGCGCGGCGATGTCCGTCCGGAACTGCATCCCTTCGAAGTCGATCTTCGCAGCAGCGGCGTACGCGGCCTCGCGCGCGGCGCCGACCGAGTCGCCGAGCGCCACCACGTTCAGGACGCGGCCCCCGTTCGTGACCAGCTGCCCGTCGCGGAGCGCCGTCCCCGCCTGGAAGACGGTTGCGCCCAGCTCCTCCGCAGCCGCGACGCCGCGGATCGGCGTCCCGCTCTCGCCGCGCTCCGGATAGTCGCGCGTCGCCAGCGCGACGCAGACCGACGCCTGGTCGGACGCGGCGAGCTCGACGCCGGCCAGCTCCCCGTGCGCGCTCGCCGCCAGCGCCTCGAGCAGATCGCCCTCGAGCAGCGGCATCAGCGCCTGGGTCTCCGGATCGCCGAAGCGGCAGTTGAACTCGATGACCCGGATCCCCTCGGCGGTGCGGATCAGCCCGCCGTACAGCAGCCCGTAGAACGGCATGCCACGCCGCGCAAGCTCCCCCAGCACCGGCCGGTGAATCGTCTCGAGGATCTCCTCGACCTCGGCGGCGCCCACCCCGGGGATGGGCGAGTACGAGCCCATCCCGCCGGTGTTCGGCCCGCTGTCCGCGTCACGGATCCGCTTGAAATCCTGCGCCGCCGGCAGCGCGAGCGCCTCCTCGCCCGCGGCGAGCGCGAACACGGAGAGCTCCTCGCCCTCGAGCAGCTCCTCGATCAGCGGCTCGCCGGGAAAGGCCTGCACCGCCGCGAGCGCCGCATCGAGCTCGGGCTGCGTGCGGCAGACGAAGACGCCCTTCCCCGCAGCGAGCCCGTCTGCGCGGATCACGCACGGCACCTTGGCCCGCTCGAGCCGGCGCGCGTTCGGCACCCCGACCGCGTCCATCACGTCCTTCGCGAACGCCTTCGACCCTTCGATCTGCGCCGCCGCTCTCCCAGGGCCGAAGACCGGCACCCCGGCGTGGCGCAGCTCGTCCGCGACGCCCGCGACGAGCGGATCCTCCGGCCCGATCACGACGAGGTCGAGGCCGAGCGTCGTCGCAAGATCCACCAGCGCCTCGCCGTCCATCGCGCGCACCGGATGGCACTGTCCGAGCGCGGCCAGCCCCGGGTTCCCCGGCGCGGCATGCAGCTCGGTGAGGAGCGGCGACTGGGCGATCTTCCATGCGAGCGCATGCTCGCGTCCGCCCGATCCCACGACCAGCACCTTCACGGGGCGGGATCCTACGTTGTTTCGCCGCCGCGAATCCCAGGCAAGAGACGAG
>JAWVDX010000344.1:0-3931 GCA_033857015.1 Gaiellaceae bacterium | reverse complement strand
GTGACGGGCTCCGCCGTCAGCAGGCAGGCCGCCAGGATCGGCAGGGCCGCGTTCTTGTTGCCGGCCGCGGCCACGCGTCCGTTCAGGGGCTCGCCTCCTTCGATGACGAAGGACTCGACCGTGGGTGAGCGGGGAATCGTGGCGGCCATGGTTGCCCGGGGGCGGCGGGTATCCTACCCCTCGTCGTGAGCCCCACACGTGAGCAGGCCTGGGAGACGCTGACCCGCTACACCCAGAGCGAGGCGCTGCGGCGCCATGCGCTCGCCGTGGAGGCGGCCGTGCGCTGGTACGCGCGCCGTGATGGCGAGGACGAGGAGCTGTGGGGCGTGGCCGCGCTGCTGCACGACTTCGACTACGAGATCCACCCCACGCTGGACAAGCACCCGCAGGACGGGGCGCCGATGTTGCGCGAGGAGGGCTACCCCGAGGTCGTCATCGAGGCGATCCAGTCCCACGCGCAACACACCGGGGTGCCACGCGACACGCCGCTGAAGCGCACGCTCTTCGCCTGCGACGAGCTGGCCGGCTTCGTGTCCGCGTGCGGCTACGTCCGCCCGGACGGCATCGCGACCCTGGAGCCGAAGTCGGTCCGCAAGAAGCTGAAGCAGCCGTCGTTCGCCGCGGGGGTGCACCGCGACGAGGTCTACGAGGGCGCCGAGCTGCTCGGCCTCGAGCTGGACGAGCACATCGCGAACGTGATCGAGGCGCTGCGCCCGATCGCCGGCGAGCTCGGCCTGCGCACGGTCGCGGACACGACGGCGTGAAGCGCTTCCTGGTCGCGGTGGGCCTTGCGCTCGTGCTCGCGAGCGGCGCAAGCGGCGCGAAGCCCAAGCCGTACACGCCGAGTGCCGCGGACAAGGCCGCGGCGCGCGCGCTCTCCGCCGCTGCGGACGGGTTCCTGACCCAGCTCGACGGCGCCCAGGCACAGGCCGTGACGCAGGTGCGCGACGACCTCGCCGCCTGCTCTGCCGCGTACGCGACGAAGGTGGATACGCGGCGGATGACGGAGCTCCAGGCCTTCCTCGCCGACGCACGGGCGGTCCCCGCGATCCCGGCGCTCTGGCGGTCGATGGTCGCGCGCTGGGACGCCGTCCACCCCCGCGACCGCTACCTGAGGCTCCTCGTCGCGACTGCGCACTCCCAGGAGCGCCAGGTCATGAAGCTCGGCGCAGGCGCGGCCCAGCTCGGGATCTGCGACACGCTCGCGGCCTGGGAGGCCTCGGGCTGGAGCAACAGCTACGTCGGCGATCTGGAGGACGCGTGGAACGCGTCGATTGCGGTCGATCCGGCGGTGTTCGACGGTGCGCGCAACAGGGTCGCGGGGCTCACGCCGCAGCTGCGCAAGCTCGGGCTCAGCGACGAGCAGATCCTGAACCTGATTATCGCCGTCCTCTAGACGTAAAGCGGGCGAGCGCGCCGAGCAGGGCCGCCTGGCCGCCGCTGAGGACCGGCTCCCCGTGGGAAGGCAGGACGAGATCCGCGCCGAGCGCTGCGATCCGCTCCAGCGAGGCGAGCAGCTCCGCGTCGCCGGGCGCCGCCGAGGCGATCACGTCGAGGCCCGCGTCGCTCCCGGTGAAGATGTCCCCGGCCACGAGCGCGCCCGCCTCGGGGAAGAAGAGCGCCACCTCGCCGGCCTCGCTCCCCTCGAGCGGCGCCTGCTCGACGCCGAACGGAAGCTCCGCGGTCGTCGCTGCGCCGCGCTCGATCTGCGTGCCGCCGAGCGCAGGCGCCCAGACCATCGCCCCGTAACGCTCGGAGATCGCGATGGCGCTGCGCTCGTGCCACGACGCGGTCAGGACGACCGTCACCGGCTGGCCGCGCCGTTTCACGTCACGGTCGAGCGCTTGCCAGAACCGCCCCTCGTCCTCCTGGGGGACGAGGGGATCGATCAGCACCGTGCAGGCCGGTGCCTCGTAGTACACGCACCCCACGTCCGCGTCCCAGTTGTCGCCGGGGCGCCACTCGGGATGGCGTGCCGTCCAGCGCCAGAGGCCCGGGCGAAGCTCAGTAACGTTCATGCGTCTGCCTCGAGGAGGCCCGCACGACCAGCTCGACCGGGATCAGTGCGTTGAACGGAGGTGCGTCCGGTTGCTCGATCATCTGCAGGAGGCCTTCCGCCGCTGTCCGGCCGATGCGCTCCGAGTCCTGGTTCAGCGTGGTGATTTGGGGCTCGACGGTCTGCGTGAAATACATCCCGTCGAAACCCGTCACGGCGATGTCATCCGGGACACGCACTCCGGCGTCCTCGAGCGCGGCCAGGGCGCCAAGCGCCTGGAAGTCGGAGGCCGCCGCGATCGCGTCGGGCGGGCGATCCAGCGCGAGCAGCCGGGCCGCCGCGTCGTAGGCGGAGCGGGACAGCCAGTCGCCACTCTCGATGTACCCGGTCGGACACTCGAGCCCGGCCTTCTCGAGAGCGGAGAGGAAGCCTGCGAGGCGCTCGGAGGCCGGGTCCGAGCCGAGCGGCCCCGAGATGTGCGCGATGTGCCTGCGGCCTTCGGCAACCAGATGCTCGACGACGGTCGCCATGCCGCCGCGACTGTCGGACATCACCGTCCCGTTCCCCGGTCCTCCCAACTCGTCGACGAAGAGCGCGGGGATGCCTACGGCGAGCAGCGCCGAGACCTCCGGATCCGTCGGGCTGAGCGACGCCACGATGATCCCGTCGACCCCGGCATCGAGGGCCCGGTCGGTGAAGGAGAGCCGCAGCGGGTCGGTCCGGTCCGTGGTGGCGTAGAGCCCCTGGGTGATGAGCGAGCACGACGACGCGAGGAGGCGCTCGCGCACCGCAGACATGAGCGGCCCCCAGTAGGGGTTGCGCGTCTGCGGGTGGTCCCAGCTCGCGAGCAGGACGCCAACGCAGAGCTCGTCCGGCACCACGGGCGGGTCGCTCTCGCCGGGGAAGAGCGCGTTCGTCGGCGGCAGCGTGGCGCCCAGCGCCGCTCCACGTTCGAGCTCGGCGATGATGGAGTGCGGCGACAGTGCACGGGGCGGAGCGTTCACACCCTTTTTATCGGCCTCGACGCAAAAGGCTAGAGCGCCGCGAGCAGGCGGTCGAGATCGCCGTCCGACGTCCACCAGCCGCAGGAGGCGCGCAGGAGCCCGCGACCGGGGATGTCGCGCACGATGACCCCGGCCTCTGCGAGGCGCTCCGCCGAGGCCGCGGCGTCTGCGTCGCGCCAGGCGACGAGGCCCGCCTGATCGGGCGAGGTGACGACCTCGACCCGTCCGGCGAGCAGCTCCCGGCAGCGGGCGGCTGCGACGCGGCCTCGCTCGAATGCGTCCGCCGGCAGGCCTTCGAGCGCGGCGATGAGGCCCGCCGTCGCAGGCGCGCTCGCGAGAATCGTGTCGAAGCGCGCAGCGCCGGGCCGCGGGACGAAGCTCCCGTCCGGCTCGTAGCCCGCGTTGCCCAGGTAGCTCGGGCGGGCCACCGCGAGCGCCTCCGGGTCGCGCACGATGAGCGCGCCCGTCCCCTCCGGCGCACAGAGCCACTTCTGCGCCGAGACGGTGAGGAAGTCCACGGCGTTCCCGTCCACGTCGAGCGCGCCTGCCGACTGGGCCCCGTCGACCAGCACCGGGACGCCCGTCTCGCGGCGCAGCGCCTCGACAGGGAGCAGCTCCCCGGTCGTCCAGAGCACCTGCGAGACCGCGAGCAGCCTCGTGCGCGGCCCGATCTCGGCGCGGATCGCCGCAAGCGCCTCGTCCCCGCCGCGCCCGTCGATGCGGGCGACGCGGACACTGGCACCCGTCGCGTGCACCGGCCCGAGGAGGCCGAAGTGCTCCTGGTCGGTCGTGACGATCTCGTCCTCGGGGCCGAGGTCGAGGCCGGCCAGCACGACCTGGCAGCCGTCCGCCGTCGAGGCCGTGAGCGCGACCTGAGCCGGCTCGACGTGGAGCAGCGTGGCGAGGAGCGCGCGGGCACGCTCCCGCTCGT
>JAWVDX010000343.1:0-4391 GCA_033857015.1 Gaiellaceae bacterium | reverse complement strand
CGCTCGACAAGCTCCATCGCCACCTTCCAGTAGGCCTCGGCGCCGCTCGAGCGGCGGTCGTAGGCGATCGCGGGCAGCCCGTAGCTCGGCGCCTCGGCAAGACGCACCGAGCGGGGCACGACAGTCTTGAAGACGAGCTCGCCGAAGTGCTTGCGCACCTCCATGGAGACCTCCGCGGAGAGGCGCGTGCGGCCGTCGACCATGGTCAGGAGCACGCCGCCGATCGCGAGCTGCGCGTTGAGACGCCTCCGCACGAGCTCTATCGAGCGGGTCAGCTGCGCTAGCCCTTCGAGCGCGTAGTACTCGGCCTGAACCGGGACGAGCACGCGGTCCGCGCTCGCCAGAGCGTTCACGGTGAGCGGGCCGAGCGAGGGTGGGCAGTCGAGGAAGACGAACGCGTACGCGTCCCGCGCCGCCTCCAGCGCGTCGTGGAGGTACCGCTCTCCGTCGTCACGCCGCGCGAGCTCCACGGCCGCGCCTGCGAGCTCGGGCTTGCTCGGGATCAGGTCGAGGTTCGCGAACTTCGTGCGCTTCGCCAGCTCGAGGACTGGCGCGCCGTCGAGCAGGTCGTAGGAGGAGGTGCCGTTCGCGCGCATCCCGAGCCCCGAGGTCGCGTTCGCCTGGGGGTCGAGGTCGATCACGAGCGCTCGCTCGCCGGCCTCGGCGAGGCACGCAGCGAGGTTGATCGCCGTGGTCGTCTTCCCGACCCCGCCTTTCTGGTTCGCAAGCGCGTAGACCCGACCTCTCACCCGCCCGAGTCTACGGGGCGCGTCGGCTGGCACAATTCCCCGCAAAGAGCGGGAATCCGCTCAACCGAGCGGACGCTTGCGCGCCACGCCGGCCCGGCGCGGGAACCCCGCCGGGGTCGGGGCGATCTTGCGGAAGACGAGCAGCGAGCGGTCCCGGGCGCCGGTGACCGGATGCGCCTCCGGCGCTGCAGCGCCGAGCGCGGCGGCCACCGCGTCCAGGTCCCCCTGGACGTGCCCCGCGTAGACGATCGCCGCGCCGCCGACCGCAACGAGCGGGAGCAGCCACTCCGCCGCAACCGCGGGCGGCGCAAGCGCCTTCGCCACCGCGACACCGAAGCGCTCCGGCTCCTGCTCCTCGGCGCGGCCCTGCACCACCGTCACGTTCGCCAGCGCCTCCGTGGCCTCACGCAGGAACGCACACTTGCGCCCGCTCGCCTCGAGCAGCGTCACCTCACGCCCCGGCAGCGCCAGCGCCAGGGGTATTCCAGGCACACCTCCGCCGGAGCCCACGTCCACGATCGGGCCCTCGAACGACGACACGAGCTCGAGCCCGGTCAGGCTGTCCTCGACGAGCTCCCGCCAAGCCGCCTCCCTGTCGCCGCGGAGCGCGGTCAGCCCGGGCGTCGCGAGGAGCGCGGAGAGCCACGCCTCGAGCCGCGGGTCACTCGGGTCACCAGCCGATCTGCTCGAGATCGGCTATCTCCTTCAACTGCGCGGATCCGCTGATTGCGGATCGGCGTGGACGACAACGAACCGGTTCGGCTCGGCGCCCTCGCTCTCGCTGCGCGCGCCCAGCTCCTTCAGCTTCTCGTGGACGACCTTGCGCTCGACGGCGGTCATCGGCTCGAGCTCGACCGGCAGCCCCGTGCTGAGCGCCTGCTGCGCTGCGCGCTCGGCGATGCCGTAGAGGACGACCGCCCGCCGCGCGCGGTAGCCCGCCGCGTCCAGCACGACGCTCGGCGCGTCTTCCCCGAAGCGCCGGTGCGCGATCGCGTTCACCAGGTACTGGATCGAGTCGATCGTCTGGCCGTGCTTGCCGATGAGGACGCCGAGGTCGCCGCCCGCGCAGACGAGCTCGAGCTCGCCGTCTCCCTCACGCACGGTGACCCGGCACGCGACGCCGAGCGCGCTGGCCGAGCGCTCCACGACTGCGCGGGCGAGCGTGGCTGCCTCGCTCTCGTCGCCGGGTGGCTCCTCCTCCGCGGCCTCGGCGACCGCGAGCACGCGTGCCGGCTGGAAGCCGACGCCGAGGATCCCCCGCTGCCCCTCGCTCAGCACCTGGAACTGGATCGATTCCTTGTCGAGCGTCGGATGCAGCCGCTCCAGCTCCTTCTGCGCGTTCCACTTCGCCTCGCCGACGGTCTCGCCCGTGGCCTCGGCCTGCACGCCTCCGGTCACCGGCCGCCCTTCTTCTTGCGCTTGACGCGCCGCACCTGGGGCTGCGCCGGCCGCGCGCCGTTCGTCGCCGGCTTGGTCGCGTCCGCCTTCTTGGCAACGGTCGCGCCCGGCGCCGTGCGGGAGCTCTTCTTCGGCGGCGGCACCGGCTTCGGCGTCAGCTGCCGGAGCACGAGCCCCTGACCGACCGTCCACAGGTTCGTCGTCACCCAGTAGATGAGCAGGCCCATCGGGAAGCCGCCGTTGCTCGTGCCTCCCACCGGCGGCTTGAGGATGAAGTAGATGAAGAAGACCGGGAGGACCATCATCATGATCCGCTGGGTCTTCTCGACGCTCGCGGACATGTAGTAGGACGAGGCCATCTGGCTCAGCGCGTAGATGACGACGAGCACGTAGCCGGCCCAGGTGCTGGTGATCGCGTGCGAGATGTTCGGGACGATCCACAGCCAGGAGAGGTGCGTCTTCTCGTCCGCGATGTGGTCGCGCAGGACGAGGTAGAGCGCGAAGAAGATCGGCAGCTGCAGCAGCATGGGCAGGCACGACGCAGCCGGGTTGATCTTGTTCTCCCGGTAGAACTTCATCAGCTCTTCCTGCTTCTTCGCGCGGTCGTCCTTGTAGAGCTGCTGGATCCGCTTCATCTCCGGCATGTGCCGCTGCATCGACTGCATCGAGTGGATCTGGCGCACCATCACCGGCACGAGGAGGAGGCGGACGATGATCGTCAGCCCGACGATCGCCCAGGCCCAGGGGAGGCCGAGGTGATCCGGGCCGAGCTCCTTCAGGCCCCAGAAGAGGACCTGCTCGAGCTCGCCGAAGACGGGAATGGATGCGATCACGCGAAGAGCCTCTGGTCGTGCACGTGGTCGACTCCGCCGTGGCTCCACGGGTTGCAGCGGGCGAGGCGCCAGGCGGCGAGGATCGTCCCGCGCAGGAGCCCGTACTCGCGGAGGGCCTGAAGGGCGTACTCCGAGCAGCTCGGGTAGTACTTGCAGCTCCCCGCCGGGAAGAGCGGGCGCAGGGTGTAGCGATACGCGTACACGAGGGCGATCCCGAGGTATCTCACGCGCGGGCCTTCCCGAGGGCCTCTTGCACGCGCTCGACGAGCCACTCGTGGCCGCGCGCCTCGGCGGCGGCGGGCAGCCCCTCGCGCACCGAGAGGACGTAGTCGTGGCCGGCCGGCACCTCGGCGAGGAGGGACGTCCAGGCCTCGCGGAGCTGGCGCTTGATCCGGTTGCGCGTCACGGCGTTCCCCGTCTTGCGGGAGACGGCCAGACCGAGGCGTGGCTCACCGTCGTCCTCCTCTGCAGCCTCGCGCGCGAAGCTGTAGAGCGTCAGGTACCGCGTCGAGACCGAGCGGCCGTGACGGTAGACCGCGTCGAAGTCACGCGAGCGGGAGAGGCGGTGCCGGCGCTGCACAGCCGGGAGGGCCACCTCAGGCGGAGAGCCGCTTGCGACCCTTTGCGCGGCGCGCTTTCAGGATCGCGCGACCGGCGCGCGTCGCCATCCGCGCACGGAAGCCGTGCTTGCGCTTGCGGCGGCGGACGTTGGGCTGGTAGGTGCGCTTCACGAGGAGAGGTGGGTCGGGGACCGCTTGGAGGCGGCAGTATAGACGAGGCCTGCCGGCACGGTTATCCACAAGCACTGGGGAGAACTTCGAGGTGTGGCGCAGCCGGGGCTGGAGCCACATTCGAGGCCGGCGGCACCATCCACAGCGCGCTCTGTCCACAGGTGTGGAGGGAGATGTGGAGTCAGACGAAGTACCTGGAAATAGCGGTGTTTTACTCCAGCGATTGTTGAGGAAGCATCGCGTTGTCGGCCTGTGGAGAGGTTGTTATGCTCGTGCTACGCCCGGGGCTGCCGCCCAGCGCCGCAACGACAGGAGAGCCTGATCGAACTAACAGCCGCAAGCCTGTGGGACGAAGTCTGCGAACGCCTCCGTGGCGCGCTCAACGACACCACCTTCCAGACCTGGTTCGCCGAGTCGGAAGGGCTCGAGCTCGATGGCGACACCTTTGCGATCCGTGTCCCAAACGACTTCACGCGCGAGTGGATCGAGGGGCACTTCCTCGGCCTCATCGCCGCGGCGGTGAAGGACTCGATCGGCGGCGAGCGCCACGTGCGGCTGCTCGTTGCCGAGAGCGAGCCGGCGACTCTCACGGTCGCCGCCGCCGGCGATCCCGCGGTCGCGGCCGTGGCTCCTGACGCAGGGGCGATGGCGCCGCGGCCGGACTCCGCGACGCTGAGCAC
>JAWVDX010000342.1:0-4988 GCA_033857015.1 Gaiellaceae bacterium | reverse complement strand
TCGGCCGGTGCCGCCTCAGACACGGCGCCGCTCAGCGCGCTTGCTCGTCGCCCGTAGCGTTGCTACGAGCGACGGAGTGATCACGCCGACCGGCTTGGTCTGAGACGCCCCCGACTCGACGCGAATTCCCGCTCGCCCATCCAGACCCCTCTTACGCGTTCAGGATCGTCGCGGCGGTCCGGCGGAACGGGCTCCAGTCCGCGGTCTCCCACGACTCGCCGCCGCACATCGGGCAGGGCGGCAGCGCGGCCGTCACGAGGGCTCCGTAGCCGCATTCGGCGCAGCGGAACTCTCCCTTGGCGTGCGACCCGGCGGGCCAAAAGTCGACGTAGTCCGCGTCCGCGTCCACGACCGCCAGGTGCTGCACCATGGTCCGTCCCCTCTCCTCGACGTGACTTCGTCCTCCGGATATGCCCATACTTCCTCCGTGCAAACTCCAGGCCAGCGTCCTCTCCCCCCGCGCCGCGCGCGCAAGGCTCGCCCGCTGAGCCTCCACGTCGACGAGCTCTGGGCGCTCACCGGCCAGATCGCTGCGCTGTCCGGGCTCGTGCTCGTGCTCTCGACCTTCATGGACTGGTACGCGGGCGACGGCGGCAGCGGGCTCGTGCTGAGCGTCACGGGCTGGCACTCCGGTGCGCTCGGCAAGCTCACCTTCCTGGTCGGCCTCGCCGTCCTCGTCCTGCTCGGCCTACGGCGCTTCGGGATCGTCCTGCCCGCGAGCCTGCCGGAGAGCCTCGTGCTCATCGGGCTCGGCGTCCTCGGCGTCGTCTTCGTGCTCTACCGCATCATCTGGGTCCCGCTCGCCATCGTCCCGTCGGGGCGTGGGATCGGCCTCTGGATCGCGTTGCTCGCGGCGCTCGGCGTGATCGTTGCGGGCGTGCTCGAGACGGCCGACGAGCTGTAGCGTCAGCGCTCCGTAGGCAAGGCCCAGCGCCACGCCGCCGAGCACGTCGAGCGGGAAGTGCACCCCGACGTAGAGCCGCGAGAAGCCGATCGCCGCAGCCAGCGCGAAGAACGCGAGCCGCAAGCGCTGCCGTTCCGTCGCAGCGGCGAGCACGAGCGCGCACGCGAACGCCGTGGTCGTGTGCCCGGACGGGAACGAGCCATGGTGCGGGACGCTCACGAGAGGACGCCACTCGAGGAAGAGGAACGGCGGGCGCCGGCGCCCCAGCGCGTCCTGGATCCGGGTGACCGTGAGCCCGCTCAGCACGACGGCGCCGACGACGCCGACGACGAGGAACGGGCGCCGCCAGACATAGGCGAGCACCACCGCGAGGACGATCCAGACGAGCCCACCGGCGCCGATCCGGCTCAGCCAGACGAAGACCCAGTCGATCGGCCCCCAGCGGTGCCCGACGATGAAGCGCTCGATGCGCTGGTCGAGCGAGGCCATCCGCGGTCAGAGTCCTCTAGACAGGAACCATCTGCTTGGCCTGCGCGACCAGCTCGACCGGGTCGAACGGCTTGCGCACGAAGCCCTGCGCGCCGCGCGTGTGCGCCTCGTCGGCGGCGTTCACCATGCCGCTGAACATCAGGACGGGGATCGAACCGACGCCGTGGCGCTCGTGGATTCGGCGCAGCAGCTCCCAGCCGTCCACGTTCGGCATCATCACGTCGAGCAGGATCAGATCGGGCGACTCCTGCTCGACGACCCGCATGCCCTCCTCGGCGTTGGCTGCGTCCGAGACGAGGTAGCCCTCGAGCTCGAGGCTGGCGCGCACGTAGTCGCGCACGGACGGGTCGTCGTCGACGACCAGCACGCGCGGGCCGCTGCGCACCTTGCCGCCGGGGCCGGAGCGCTCGAGGAACACGTCGAGGTCGCCGCGCCGGTAGCGCCGGTGGCCGCCAGGGGTGTAGAAGGCAGGCACGCGGCCGAGGTCGGACCATTTGCGGATCGTGCTCTGCGCCACGCCCAGGTACTTGGCGGCCTGTCCCAGCGTCAGCCAGTCGGGTTCCATCAGCGTGTTCCTTCCCCTCGACAGCTCGCGATACGCCATAGGGCCGAACCTCTCCAAATCTCTCCGATCTTGAACGCCGGAGCGCTGGAGATCGTTACGGGTGGAGGGGAGCGACCTTCAGCGTGATCGTGCGCTCGATCGTCTGCGTGCCGCCGGGCTTCGGGTTGTCGTGAATCGCCATGCCGAAGGCGACGGCGAACGCGAGGGCGAGCAGGAGCGCCGCGCCGAGGAGCGGCTTCAGGCTGCGGCGCGGCTTGCGGGCGGGGCGCTCGCGCGGCTGCCAGGCGGTCTCGGGGCTGTCCTCGCTCACGGGCGGTAGTCGCTCGCGCCGCGCGCGTAGAGCTGGAACGCCGCGTCGAGGACGAGGGTGAGGTGGATGGGCCAGCCGGGAGCGCCGCGCTCCTCGAGGATGTGCCGCGTCCAGTCCTCGGCACGCTCGTAGGCGGTAGCGAGCTCGGCAAGCGTGAACGTCGCGCCCACCCGCCGGCGGAGCTCCTCGGTCACGAGGTCGACGTTGGCGAGGAGGCGCCCGTAGAGCAGGCGGTCGGCGCGCAGCGACTCGAGGCGACGCTGACCTTCCTCCCACTGCTGGCGCGCGTTCAGAACGGACGTAGACACGGCGGCGATCATACGGGGAGCGAGCAGCAGCGCTCGGGCCAGAGCGGATCGACCTCGGCCAGGATGCGCTCGCCGAGCTCGTAGCCCTCGTTTGCGAGCGCGAACGCTGCGTGCGCGTGCAGGCATTTCAGGCTGCCGCCCCGCTCGGAGCCGCCGATGCCGGAGTCGAGCGAGGCGCCGCCGTCCGGGCCGGTTGCGCCGGCGGCGAGCTCGTGACGGATCCGCCGCTGCTCCTCGTTCGCCGCGGCGAGGCTGGCTGCGAGCTCCGGGTCGGCGGCGACCGCCTGCGTCCAGCGCTCGACACCGCCCGCGGCCTCGAGCCGGGCGAGCGCCGCGACGAGGGCCGGGCAGGTGAGGTAGTACGTCGTCGGGAACGGCGTGCCGTCCGCCGCGTACGGGGCCTGCTCCGTTACCGCCGGAGCAGCGAACGGACAGCGGCGAGCCACACGAGCAAAGGCGCGCGGCGGGCGTCCGAGCTGTTGCTCGACCAGAGTGCGGTCATCCATCTCCCCCTAGTGTGGCGCGCGCTTGGGCTGCGGGGCGTGGGCGACGCGCCAGCGGTCGATCCCCTTGACGATGTAGAGCTTCTCGCCGGGCTTGACGTAGCCGAGCCGGCGGGCCTGGCGCTGGAGCGCCGCGTCGCTGGCACCGCTGCGCAGCTGCCGCGCGAGCGACGCCTGACGGGCGCGCAGGACCGCGACTTCGGTCGCGCGCTCGCGGACCTGCGCTCGCGTGTGGACGTAAGCCTGGACGGGGCGGTAGTAGAGGAAGCAGGCGAGCAGGAGCGCGCAGACCGCGAGGATGCGCGGCACGGGGCTCCGCCGCCGGCGGGCTCGGGTCTTCGCTCGGGCCATGGCCCGCCGTCTTCGGCGGGCGCGGCGCGGTTCCTCTACCGGATGGCTGATTGGTGGTTCTCGTCGAGTCGAGGGCGTCCCAGACCAAGCCGGGCAGCGCGAGCACTCTCCGGTCGTAGCAGCGCTACGGGCGGTGAGGGATCGTGCTGAGCCGGCGTCGTGTCTGGGGCGGCACCGGCCGACGGGAACTGCCGGTCAGCCATCTACCTGCGGCGGGGCGCCGCGCCTGGCGAGATGTCGTAGATGTGCACCTGGAGCGGGCCGAACGTGTCGGTGAAGCGAGCGCCTGCAACGCGCAGGGAGCGCTGTTCGTTCCAGACTGTTGCGCTCCCGGCGGTGTAGCCGTGGAAGCGCAGCTGCGCCGTCACCGGCGCCTTCGTCGGGTTGACGGCGATCACCAGGAGGTGGCGGCCCGCCCGGCGCGCGCCGACGAGGACGGGGCCGGTCGCGTGGACGAGGCTCGGCGCCTGCTCGCCCATGAGGACCGCTGCGAGCGCCTGCAGGTCGGCGTCGGTCGCGACCATCGCGGCGCGCAGCTCGGGTGTCACGGCGAAGCGCACCCAGGGCCCGGTGGCCCAGGAGTGGGTGAAGTAGCCGATCCCGTTCGCCCCGCCGGCGAGCGCGAGGAAGACCTCGGCCCGCAACGCCGCCGCGGAGACCGGCGTCGCGCCGCAGTGGCCGTCGATCGCGGAGGCCTCGATCCACTGGAAGGTGGGCCGGCCTGCGGCGAGCGCGACGAGGTCGCGCTGCTCCCGGTAGACGCTTGCGAGCGTGAAGGCGGCGTGCTGGCAGAGGTGGGCGAGCGGGTAGAGGTCGAAGCCGACGACGTCCGCCCGGCGCACGTAGCCGCGCCACCACGCCGGGGAGTGCTGCGCGGTGAGCCAGCGCTGCTCCCGCGCGAAGTGCGAGGTCAGCGTCAGGAAGGTGAGCTGCCCGCTCCCCGGGCGCGGCGCAGGGAGCCGGTCGGAGGCGATCCCAGTCGCGTCGGGCTCGTCCGGCTGGTGCCAGCCGATCACGCCCGGGAGCGAGGTGACTGTTGCCGCGTCCCGCTGTGCCACGTCCACGACGAGGTAGGCCCGGCCGCCGATCGCCTGGGCGAGGGCAGCCGAGTCGTGGCAGGAGTCGCCCATGAAGACGGTCACGCCGACGGCGAGGTTGTCCGGGACGTCCGCTGCGCACTGGGCCAGGTGAGGATCGGGAAGAACGGCTTCCCGTCGAGCCGCAGCGCTCCCTGACGGCTGCTGAGCGCGCTCTCGCCCGCCGCCTGGGCGCGCGCGCCGACGCCGATCGTGGCGAGCAGACAGGCGAGTACGACGTGAACAGCTCGGGGGCGCCGCACTTGCTGATCCTAAGCTGCTGGCCAGCCGGCAGCTAGCGTCAACCGGATCAGCGACTAGATGGTCGACCGGTAGAGCACGTCGCGACCTGCCGGTCGCCCATCTACCTAGACGATCTCGACTTTGATGACGTTCGTCGAGCCGGGGATGTTCACGGCCGTGCCGGCGGTGATGACCACGCGGTCGCCGGTCTTGATGATCCCGCTCGCGAGCGCGGCCTC
>JAWVDX010000341.1:0-3189 GCA_033857015.1 Gaiellaceae bacterium | reverse complement strand
CTCACGCCGACGCCGCGCACCACCTGGAGCGACCCGCGCGCGCCCTTCCCGCTGACGCGCAGCTGCGCCATGCCGCTCTCCCAGTCGACCGAGCCGCTGACGACGACGCCCGGCACGAAGACGACGTTGCTGAGCGTGAAGTCCGAGGTCGTCCCCCGCATCGTGCCTCCGCGCAGGCCCGTGAGCGTCTCGCGGGAGAAGAGCGTCAGGAGCGAGTCGTCGAGCGTCGCGAGCGCGGCCGTGGCAGTTCGGCCCGCGAGGCCTTTCGCCCCGGTCGGGCGCAATGCGGCCAGCCTGGTCGGATCGAGCGGCGTCGGCGGCACGCTCGCCGGCGCATCCGGGCAGTCTGCGACCGGTTGTCCGGCGAAGAAGCGCGTGAGCGCGGTCTCGACGCAGATCCCGGCGGCTCCCGGCGCCGTCGTCACGACGCTGTGACCCGTGTTGGGGACGCGCACGACGACCGAGCGGGGGTACTGCTTCGCGACGGTCACGGCGTCCTCGTAGGGCGTCAGCATGTCGTCGCGCCCGCTCAGCACGAGGACGGGCACGTCCGGCACCGCGCTCGGCACCGTGACCGCGTCGGTGCTCGGCCAGGCGAGGCACTCGTTGAAGGTCCCCGCCGCCAGCACGGCCGAGCGCGGGAAGGGCAGGAACCCATCGCTCGACAAGGCGTTGAGCGAGGTCGTCGTCTTCGCCAGCCGGGTGCTCAACGAGTCGACGCTCGCCCACGGGAACGTCGTGTCCGTGCAGAACGTCGCCAGGTTGAGCGCGTCGCTCATCGCCGTGGAGTCGTCCTCCGAGGCGGCCGGGCCGATCAGCGAGCCCACGATCTGCCCGAGTGGATAGCTGTCTCCGCGCAGGGACGAGGCGAGCGCTGCGGGCAGCCGCGCGCGCGAGACCTCGTCGAAGGCCAGCCCCTGCTCGAAGAGCGTGAAGAAGAGCGTCGAGCCCATCCTGAGCGTCAGAGGCCTGCCGTCGATCGGGTTGATCAGCGTGAACGGGATCCCTGCGCGCTCTGCCTGCGCTGCGAGCTTCGTCGCGTCGGCCAGCGCGCTCTTCGTGATCCCGCGGCAGCGGCCGCCCGCGCAGAGCTTCAC
Source organism: Gaiellaceae bacterium (assembly GCA_033857015.1). Classification (GTDB taxonomy): domain Bacteria; phylum Actinomycetota; class Thermoleophilia; order Gaiellales; family Gaiellaceae; genus JAWVDX01. Next base: position 2,092 of record JAWVDX010000341.1, on the reverse strand, counting down.
GAGCTCCGCCTTGATCGCCCGGAAGCTCGTCCGGTCGAAGGGATCGACCCCGGTGGGAGGCACGACCGAGTCGAGGATCAGCGATTCGGTGTGAGTCGGGTAGCGCCGTGCGTAGAGCTGCGCCACATAGGTGCCGTACGACACGCCGAAGATCGACACCTTGTCGACGCCGAGCGCCTGGCGGATGGCCTCGATGTCGTCGACCGTGTCGCGCGTCGAGTAGTTGATCCGGGTCGGGCCCAGCTCGGTCGCGCACTGGGCGCTGAACTCGTTGTTGTCGGACGCGGTGCGCTCGGCGAACGGGCAGGTGAGGTAGCCGGAGCGGCCCGTCCCGCGCTGGTCGTAGACGATGAGGTCGCGCGTCCCAAGGGCGGGCGCGAGCAGCTGGGCGAACGACTCGGCGAAGGGCGTCGCGGACTGGCCCGGGCCGCCGGCCAGGGCGATCAACGCCGTCGTCGCAGGCTGGGTGGCTCCGGCCTTGCGCTCGACGTAGAGCCCGATCTGCTTCGTCGTGCTCGGGCTCGTCCAGTCGGTCGGCACGAAGAGCCGGGCGCACTGGAAGCCGTCCTCGAGCCCGCAATCGGTGAACGCCATCGTCCCGGCCGCAGACGCGAGCTGCGGGGCGCCGAGCGTTCCGGCGACGACGAGGAAGGCGGCGAGAGTTTTGCGCACGAAGGAGATATCGACTCGGGAAACGTCAGGCTTGACGCACCGAAGAGCTACGGCGTCAAGCGTATCCGCGGATTCTGCGATTGCGCTGTGCTCGCCGCCGCTTGCCCGGGTCGAGCGCGAGGAAGGCGCGCAGCCGGCCCGCCTCCTCCGCCTCCAGCGAGAGCGCAGCCTGCGCGACGCCGTCCGCGTCCCAGATGCTGAAGCGCACCTGCTGGGTGTGCTCGTCGAGGTAGCGCGAGACCCGCAGCGCCCGCCCGTGGTCGCTCTCCTCCGCGCCGGCGAAGAGCTCGGTGAGCTTGACGCGCTGGGGCGCGGCGCACCAGGGGCAGAAGCGGAACCTCGCCTCCAGCGCCTCACCGCACTCCCGGCATTCGCCCACCAACCCATCGTGGCCGAGGGAGGCGCGATGCGCAAGCTTGCCCGCTGGCGCTGCTCCTGTGAGGATCGCTCCATGGAGCGGGGCGAGCTCAGCACACTGACCTCGTTGGCGCTGGCCCTCGTCCCGATCGCTGTCTTTCTCGGGGCCCTCATCTTCATGTTCGGCGACCGCTCGGGCACGACCACCGGAGATCTCGCGCGTGCCGCCCACGCCTACGCCGAGGCCATCGCCGCGTTCGAGGACGAGCACGGGCGGCCACCCGCTTTGCGCTCGGCGGACTGGCCGCGTCCTGTCGATGGCCCGCTTTCGAGCGCCGGGCCACTGCTGGCGAAGGTGCCGAAGCCGTTGCGCCGGCACCCGTTCCACTTCATCCAGATCGGGAGGCTCGATGGAGAAGCCGTCACCGTGGACGAGCGCGTGGCGCTGAAGGGCATGCCCTGGGCTTTCATCGTGCAGTACTACCCCCACGCCCGCTCGCTCGCGTTGACCGGCCCGCCGTACTCGGGGTACCTCCTGCGGATCATCGACCGGAGGGAGCACAGCGACGTGGTGCAGGGCCCCTCGACCGCGGCGTGCGAGGCCTGGGGCGATCCGGTCAGGATCCTGTGCGGGACCACGACCATCAGCTAGACGCTCGTCCACGACTCGGGTCTTCCTCGACCGCAGGTGAGCTAGGGCACGCGGACCGGCACCGCCTCTTCCGTCCAGGGGCTGCAGCGGAGCTAGACGAGTCCGAGGAGCCGGGCGAGCGGCACCAGCTCCAGCGACTCGACGACCAGGTTGGCGGCCGAAAGGTCGAGCTGCGCGGTCACCGGGTTCGGGACCGCGACGCAGAAGAGGCCGGCCGCGCGGGCGGCGGCGATCCCGTTGGGCGAGTCCTCGAAGGCGACGGCCGCGTGCGGCGCCACGCCGAGCAGGTCGAGCGCCTCGAGGTAGAGCGTCGGGCGCGGCTTGGCCCGTTCCGCGTCGCCGTTCGCGCAGATGATGCAGGCCCAGCCGTCGGCGGTCTCGAGCCGTTCGAGGTGCGACTGGATCCACTCG
>JAWVDX010000340.1:0-3849 GCA_033857015.1 Gaiellaceae bacterium | reverse complement strand
CGCAACGTCGCCGCCGACGCGGTCGCGCGCGGCCATGCGGTCACGACGTTCTCGCGCGGCAGAATTCTCGTATCGCTCCCACCCGGGGTCCAGCAGCTCTACGGCGACCGTGACGGCGACCTCTCCGCCCTCGCCGGCGGGAGCTGGGACGTCGCAATCGACTGCGACAGCTACGACCCGCAGGCGACCCGCACCCGCATGGCCGCGGAGCTGCTCGTGGAGCAGGTCGAGCGCTACGCCTACATCTCCTCGGTGCGCGCCTACGCCTCGTTCAGCGAGCCGCCGGCCGAGGGCGCGCCCCGCCTGAACGACGATGCTGCCGAGTACTACGGCGCGCGCAAGGGCGCCTGCGAGGCAGTCGTCGAGGACGTGTTCGGCGAGCGAGCGCTCCTCATCCGTCCCGGCGTGATCGTCGGCCCGGACGACCCGAGGGATCGGTACACCTGGTGGTGCGTCCGCCTCGCCGGGGACGGGAGGACGGTCGCGCCTGCTCCCCGGGAGCGGCCGATGCAGCTGATCGACGTGCGCAACCTCGCCGCCTGGCTCGTCCAGCTCGCCGAGAACGGTGCGACGGGCCCGTTCAACGCCGCCGGCCCGCGCTCGACCCTGGGCGCGATCCTCGAGCAGACCCGCACCGCGGTCGGCGGCACGACCGAGCTGGTCTGGCTCGACGAGACCTTCCTCCAGGAGCAGGGCATCGGCGAGTGGTACGAGCTCCCGCTCTGGCTCCCCGACCCGGCGTTCCGCCACCTCCCAGACGTCCCGATCGACCGCGCGCTCGCCGCAGGCCTGACCTTCCGCCCGCTCGAGGAGACCGCCCGCGACACGCTCGCCTGGGCCCGCAGCGAGCGCGGCGACCGTGAGTGGGAGGCCGGGCTCAGCCCGGAGCGCGAGGCATCACTGCTCGCGGCGCGCTAGGTGATGAGGACGTCGGCCCATAGGGCGATTGTCGGCGCTCCCACGACGAGCCAAGCGGTACAGGCGCGGCGGAGGAGGATCACATCCGGATCGTCGGAACGCCACGTCCTCGGCCGAAAGGCATGGAAGCGCAGCGGGATGTCATAGGTGGCCGTGATCCACGTCACGACTCGGCCGGCCTGCGGCCGCTGCTTACGGGCCAGGCGCCACGTCGCCACGTTCGCCGCGACAATCGCGACAATGGCGGCGGCCGTAAGGAGGAGAGCGATCACAAGCTCCACGATTAAGGAAGTCTCCGCCCCGCCGCGTCGAACGCCTCGTACTCCACCGCCGCGCACGGCGAGTCCGCCAGCTCGTCGCGCAGGAGCGCGAACAGCACCGCGTCGCGGCGCGGACCACCGCGCCTGAGCGGCGTCAGCTGGCCGGGCAGGAGCCCGAGCTCGCGGTACCCGAGCTTGCGCGCGACCCGGAGGCTCGCCTCGTTGCCCGGCTCCACCTGGATGTCCATGCGCGCGACGCCGCAGCGCTCGATCCCGACCCGCGTCAGCGCCGCAGCCGTCTCGGTCGCGAGCCCCTCGCCGGCACGCGAGCTGCGGATCCAGTAGCCGATCTCGAGCCCACCCTCCGAGCGCGTGTGCAGCCCCGACCCGCCGAGCACCTCGGTCTCGTCAGGCGAGAACAGCCCGTAGAGGAAGTCGTGCCCGAGGTCGAAGCCGCCGCGGAACCGGCGCAGCACCTCGCCGGTCGGCTCGACGGTGGGCTCCGCCGCCCATTGCATCCAGGGGCGCAGCTCGTCCATGCTCTCCTGCGCGGCCTCGTCGAGCTTCGATGCGTCGCGCGGGTCCCAGCAGCGCACGACGAGCCGCTCCGTCTCGACCCGGTAGGGCGGCGTCGGGCCGTCCCACATCAGCCGGTCGGTTCCAGCTTCTCCAGCACTTCCTTGGCCGCGGACTGCTCCGCCTGCTTCTTTGCGGCACCGCTGCCGCGGCCCAGCTCCTTGCCGTCGACCATCGCCGCGCAGGTGAAGAAGCGCTCGTGCGCAGGGCCCGACACCTCGACGATCTCGTAGTTGACGTGCATCCCGCGCCGCGCCAGCGCCTCCTGGAGCTCGGTCTTGTAGTCGATGTGCTCGGTGAGCGCGTATTCGATCCGCTGCGCGAAAGCGTCGACGACCGCCTGCTCGATCGGCTCGAAGCCGTGCTCGAGGAAGAGTGCGGCGAGCGCAGCCTCGAGGAGTGCCGCGAGCACGTTGCGGTTGGCCGCAAGCCGCTCCAGCTCCTCCCGCGAGACCGCGTTCGCCCCTGTCTCGAGGAGCCAGTCCCCGAGGCCCATCTCCTTCGCCACGACGGCGCAGCTGGCCCGCGAGACGATGTGCGAGCGGAGCTTGGCCAGCTTCCCCTCGGGGAAGTCCGGGTAGCTCTCGTAGAGCGCTCGCGCCGTCGCCAGCTCCAGCACGCTGTCGCCGAGGAACTCCAGGCGCTCGTACGAGGACGCCCGATCGGGCGCCCAAGACGAGTGCGTGAAGACGTGGTCGCGCCGCTCCGCCGGCAGGTCCTCGATCAGCCGGCGGAGAGCGGCTTGGTTCTCGCTGCTACTGGTGCGTCGAGACGTAGTCGACGGCCTGCCCGACGGTCGTGATCTTCTGTGCGTCTTCGTCGGAGATCTTGATCCCGAACTGGTCCTCGAGCTCCATGATCAGCTCGACGAGGTCGAGCGAGTCTGCATCGAGGTCCTCCTGGAACGAAGCCTCCTCGTTGATCTCGGTCTCCTCGACGCCAAGCTGCTCGACGAGCACATCCTTCACGCGCTCGTAGACTTCCTCTCGCGTAGCTGCCATGTCACCTCAATTGGGGTTGGGGTCTGAAGAGCGCGCCGATGCTACCACGCGCTCCGGTAGGCGCTCTGCGAGTCGGTTCACCACGTCGTGCTCGACTCCTGTGGCGGCGGTGCGGATCGCGTTCGCGATCGCCCGGCTGGAGGAGTTCCCGTGGGCGATCACGACGAGCCCGCGCAGGCCCAGGAGATAGGCGCCGCCGTAGGTGTCGGGGTCGAGCCGGGCGCGCAGGCGGCGGGCGGCCGGGCGGATCAGGAGGCCGCCGAGCTTGCCGCGCGGCGTGGCGGAGATCTCGTCGCGCAGCGCATCCAGCAGGGTCTTGATCGTCCCCTCCAGGAGCTTCAGCGCGACATTCCCGGTGAAGCCGTCGCAGACGAGGACGTCGGTCGTTCCCAGCAGGAGCTCCCTGCTTTCTGCGTTGCCGGCGAAGTTGAGGTTGCCCGAGCGCAGGAGCGCGTGGGCGTCGAGCGTGAGCGCATTGCCCTTCTCGTCCTCCTCGCCGATCGAGAGCAGCCGCACCTCCGGGTTGGGCTTGCCGAGGATCTCCTCCGCGAAGACGGCGCCCATCTGGGCGAACTGCGCGAGATGCTCGGCGCGCGCATCCGCGTTCGCACCGGCGTCGATCAGCACGGTCGGGCCCCTGAGGGACGGGATGATGACGGCGATCGCCGGCCGGGCGACTCCGGGGAGCCGGCGAATCTCGAGCAGGCCGGCAGCGAGCATCGCGCCCGTGTTCCCGGCGGAGACCACCGCGTCGGCGCGACCGTCGGCGACCGCGCGGCAGGCGACGACGAGCGAGCTGTCCTGCTTGCCACGGACGGCCTCGGCGGGCTTCTCGTCCATGCCGATCTCCTCGGTGGTCACGATCAACTCGAGCCCGTGCGTCTCGAGGCCGGCGGGGCCGACGAGGATCGGCGTCACACCGTCGGAGCGGGCGGCGAGTGCACCGGAGACGATCTCCTCGGGCGGTCGGTCACCGCCGAGCGCATCGACCGCGACGCGGACGGGCGTCATGCGCTACGGGGCGTCGAGGCCGAGAGGCTCGATCGTGCGGCCGTTGTAGCTCTTGCACGTCGGGCACATGCGGTGCGGCTGCT
>JAWVDX010000339.1:0-6825 GCA_033857015.1 Gaiellaceae bacterium | reverse complement strand
CGAGGTCGTCGGCGTGTACGACCCGGACGACGAGGGTGCCCGCCGCCGCGCCGCGGAGCTCGGGTGCGCCGCCGCTCCGACCCTCGAGGCGCTGCTCGCGCTCGACGCGGACGTAGCCGTCGTGCTGGCGCCGCACCTCCACCACGCCGCGGTCGCGGGCGCCTGCCTCCGCGCGGGCCTCCACGTCCTCGTCGAGAAGCCGCTCACCGTCTCGCTGGCCGAGGGCGAGCAGCTCGTCGCGGAGGCGGAGCGCTGCGACCGCCTCCTCGCCGTCGCCTTCCAGCAGCGCACGCGCAGCGAGGTCGGCGAGGCGCGCCGGCTCGTCGAAGGCGGCGTCCTCGGCGAGCTCCAGCGCGTCGACGTCGTTGCCGCGTGGCCCCGGCGCTCCAGCTACTTCGCGAGCGCGCCGTGGCGCGGCACCTGGGCTGGCGAGGGCGGCGGCGTGCTCGTGAACCAGGGCCCGCACGACCTCGACCTCCTCTGCCTGCTTGCGGGCCTCCCCACCCGCGTCGTCGCGCGCACGCGCACCGCGCTGCACCCGATCGAGACCGAGGACACGGCCGCCGCCCTCCTGGAGTGGAGCAACGGCGCGCTCGGGTCGCTCCACATCTCGACGGCGGAGGCGGACGAGCCGCAGCGCATCGAGCTCACCGGCACGGCGGGGCGGCTGCGGGTCCGCCCCGGGAGCCTCGAGCTGTGGCGCAACGAGGACGACATGCGCGACTGGGTCGCGGGGCCCGGCAACGCGTACGAGCCGCCCGTGACCGACGGCCCGCTCGTCTTCAACGGCGAGCCGGGATCGCACACGCAGCTCTATCGGAATCTCGCCGCCGCGCTCGCCGGCACGGAACCGCTCGTCGCGTCAGGGCGGAGCGCCCTGGCCGAGGTCGAGCTCGCGAGCGCGCTCCTGCTCTCCGGCCGGCTCGGCCGCGAGGTGACCCTCCCGCTCGCGCGGGAGGGCGCCGTCGCCGACTAGACGCGCAGCCAGGCCGCGGTATCCGTCGGCAGCTGGCCGTCCTCGAGCTGCCCGCTCACGATCAGGACGGCCTCGTGAGCGGGCAAGTCGACGGGCCCTGGGGAGAGGTTCAGCACGCAGGCGAAACGCTCGCCGCGCTTGAAGGCGAGCACGTCCGGCTGGGCCGGCAGCCAGGTCAGCGGGCCGTCGCCGAGCGCGGGCTCGGCGTGGCGGACGCTCAGCGCCGAACGGTAGAGCTCGAGCATCGAGCGCGGATCGCCGTCCTGGGCGGCCGCGGTGTAGTCCTTCCAGGCCGCCGGCTGCGGCAGCCACGGCTCCCCGGTGGCCCCGGGCGGGCTGAAGCCGAACGGCGGCTCGTCGCCCTCCCAGGCGATCGGGACGCGGCAGCCGTCCCGGCCCGGATCCTTCCCGCCGGAGCGGAAGAACATCGGGTCCTGGAGCACCTCGTCGGGCAGGTCCTCCACCTCGGCGAGGCCGAGCTCCTCGCCCTGGTAGATGTAGACGGCCCCGGGCAGCGCCATCGTGAGCAGGCCCGCGGCGCGGGCCCGGCGCTCGCCCAGCTCGAGGTCGACCGCGGGGATGTCCCGTGTCTTCGCCGAGAAGTCGAAGGTGGTGTCCTCGCGCCCGTAGCGGGTCACGTGGCGCGTGACGTCGTGATTCGAGAGCACCCACGTCGCGGGCGCGCCGACCGGGGCATGGAACGCCAGCGTGTTGTCGATGCAGGCGTGCAGCTTCGCCGCGTCCCAGGGGCAGGCGAGGAACTCGAAGTTGAAGGCGGTGTGCATCTCGTCGGGGCGCAGGTAGCGGGCGAACCGCTCGACGTCGGGCAGCCAGATCTCGCCGATCAGGATGCGCTCCCCCTCGTAGGAGTCCGCAAGCGCGCGCCAGGAGCGGTACACGTCGTGCAGCTCGTCCCGGTCGATGAACGGATGCTGCTCGGGAGCGTTGTCCGGGTCGAAGTCCGGCAGCTCCGGATCCTTGAAGAGGAGCGCAGCCGAGTCGACGCGCACTCCCGCCGCGCCGCGGTCGAACCAGAAGCGCAGCACGTCCTCGTGATCCTTGCGGACGTCGTCGTTGTTCCAGTTCAGGTCGGGCTGCTCCGGCGCGAAGAGGTGCAGGTACCACTCGCCGGGCGTGCCATCAGGGCTCGTCGTCCGCGTCCACGCGCCGCCGCCGAAGATCGAGCGCCAGTCGTTCGGCGGCAGCTCGCCGTCCTCGCCGCGCCCGGGACGGAACCAGAAGCGCTCCCGCTGCGGCGCACCCGGCCCCGCAGCGAGAGCTTCCTGGAACCAGGGGTGCTGATCGGAGACGTGGTTCGGGACGATGTCGATGATCACGCGGATCCCGAGCGCGGCCGCCTCGGCGATGAGCTGCTCGGCCTCGGGGAGCGTCCCGAACATCGGGTCGATGTCCCGGTAGTCCGCGACGTCGTAGCCGCCGTCGGCCATCGGGGACGGGTACCAGGGGTTGAACCAGATCGCGTCGATCCCGAGGTCGTGCAGGTACGGGAGGCGCGCCCGAACACCGGCGAGGTCGCCGACGCCGTCGCCGTTGCCGTCCGCGAAGCTGCGCACGTAGACCTGGTAGATCGCGGCGCTCCGCCACCAGGGGCGGGAGGCCTCGTGCTCGAGCTCGTTACGGGTGCCGGTAGTGGGGGTTGTGGAGGTCAATGAGATCGGATCCCTTTCGTGTCAGCCCTTGAGCGCGCCGCCGAGGCCGGATCCGCGCAGGAACGATCGTTGGAAGATCAGGAAGGCGCCGATCGGTACGAGCGACGCGATGAACATCGCCGCGATCAGCACGCCCAGGTCGGTGGACTGGAAGATCTGGGGAAGTCGGACGGAGAGTGGCTGCCGGTCGGGGTTCGTGATGACGAGCAGCGGCCAGAGGAAGTTGCGCCACTCGGCGAGGATCGCGAAGATCGAGATGACGCCGAGAATCGGCTTGGAGAGCGGCAGCACGACGGAGAAGAAGAGGCGGATGGGCCCCGCGCCGTCGATCTCGGCCGCCTCGAAGAGCTCGCGGGGCAGGTTGTCGAAGAATCGCTTGACGATGATCACGTTGAAGGCGCTCGCGCCCGCGGGGAGCCAGACGGCCCAGTAGCTGTCGATCAGCGAGTGGTGGATCAGCGGCGGGTGCACGACCAGGACGTACAGCGGTACGAGCAGCACGACCACGGGGACGAAGAGCGTGCCGAGCATCATGGCCGTGATCACACGGGCGTACTTCGGGCGCAGCACGGACAGCACGAAGCCGCCCGTCGCGGCGACGAAGATCTGCATCGCCCAGGAGCCGATCGCGAGCACCACGGTGTTCCAGAAATAGAGGCCGACGTCGACGTTGAACCAGGCCTCACTCATGTTGCGCCAGGTGGCGCCACCCGGGAACAGGCCCATCGGGTGGATGAGCGTGTCGAGGGTCGGCGTGAGCGAGGACTTCGCGAGCCAGAGCAGCGGCCCGAGCCCAATCAGGAAGAGCAGGACGAGCAGGAGCGCCTGCCCTCCGCCGACCAGCCACCTCACCTCGGTCCGGCGCCAGTCGCGCGGCGAGATCAGGCCTTCGCGGTGGTCGGCCGCGGAGGCGCGCGGCGAGCGCCGGCGCAGCCGGAAGACGAGCGCGGGTGTGCGAAGCGGCATCACGAGGTGCTCCAGGACCGCGTCAGGCGCATGAAGACGATCGAGAACAGCGCGAGCGAGCCGGCCAGCATCACGCTGAGCGCGGCTGCTTCGCCGTAGCTCGCACCGAGCGAGTTGCCGAACGCGTACTGGTAGATGAGCAGCAGCACCGTCAACGTCGCGTTCGCCGGGCCGCCGGAGGTGAACAGGAACGGTTCGAGGAAGACCTGCGCCGTCCCGATGATCTGCAGCATGAAGGTCACGAGCATCACGCCCCGCAGCTGCGGCATCGTGATGTGCCAGACCTTCCGCCAGATCGATGCGCCGTCGACCGAGGCGGCCTCGTAGAGGTCGCTGTTCACGGCGGTCAGCGCAGCCAGGTAGATGATCACCGTGGTGCCGGCGTTGGCCCAGGTCGACTCGAGCACGAGCGAGGGCATGGCCATCTGCTGGTCGGAGAGCCACTGATACGGCCCCATGTGCACGTAACCCAGGAGCGTGTTGAAGACGCCGTTCGGGCTACCGTCGTAGAAGACTTTCCAGAGCAGGACGGCGACCACGGGCGGGAGGACCACGGGGAGATACGCGAGGAAGCTGAAGAGACCACGAAAGCGGCGCACCTCGCTCATGAGCACGGCAGCCAGGAGGGGGATCGGATAGCCGAAGATCAGCGCGAGGAGAGCGAAGTACCCGGTGTTCCTGATGGCGACCGGGAAGAGCGGATCGCCGAAGACGCTGCGGAAATTGTCGAGCCCCACCCAGGTCGCCGGCGCGAAGAGGTTCGTCTTCTGCACCGACATCAGCACCAGGCGGATCATCGGATACCACGAGAAGGCGCCGAAGATCAGCAGCATCGGCAGGGCAAGGAGCAGGGTGGTGAGCCCGCCGTTGCGCGTCCACCTGATAGGCGAGCGCCGCGAGCGGCGTTGCGCTGCGGGCCGCTCCCTACCGGTTAGCGGCACGGGCTGGCTGCTCGTCTCACCTGCTGTCACGTTCACCGCAGCCACCGCAGTCTCCTCCGCTGTCACATTCGCCGCATCCATTTCGTCACGCACGCAGCCGTCTAGCGAACCAGTTGGCGGGGAGTCCGCACCGACATCCCCGCCAACCGATTCGAGGTCAGACGGTCAGGCTACTTCCCGTCCTTGATCGCCTTTTGGGCGACGTCATTCGCTGCGTCGAGCATGTCGAACGTGTCGGTGTTCTTGTTCGAGAACACCGCCTGGACGACCGGGTCGAGAGCGTGGTACACGCTCTGCGTCGAGGCGCCAGGCTCCGGATAGAGCTTGTTCTTGAAGATGCCGGTCAGGAACGGAGCCATCTGGTCACGCGGCACGTTGAAGTACGGCTTGATCCAGCTGTTGGCCAGGTCGTACTGTTTCTTGTTGAAGATCGGGAACGTCGGGACGCCCACCGGCTGCTTGTTCGCAACCAGGGTCTTCGCGTTCCGGATCGCGGCAGCCTTGCTGATCAGCGGCTGCTCGTAGAAGAAGTCGATCCACTTCACGGCCGCGGCAAGCTTGTCGCCCTTGACGTCCGGGCGGACTGCCGCGATCGTGCCGCCGCCGAGGACGCCGGCGGTCGCGTTGTTGGCGACCGGGATGGTCGCGATGCCGTACGTGCTCGGATCGAGATGCGCGTTCTGCACGCAGAACGTGTAGATGTCAGACCCGTTGATGAACATGCCGATCTTGCCAGCCGCGAAGGCCTGGTTGATCGTGCCCCAGCTGTAGTCGAAGGTCGAGCCCATCGAGTTGTCCGTCCAGCGCATCTGCTTGATCAGGTTCAGGGCCTGAGCGGTGTACGGGTTGTTGAGCGTCGCCCTTGCACTCGTGCCGGAGCCCTCTTCCATGCGGCCGCCGAGCGAGTACGTGACCGTGGTGAGGATCCACCCGGCCGTGTTGTCGTTCTGGCCCATCTGGGCGTAGCCGGCAGCACCCGTCTTCTGGGCGATCTGCTTGGCGTACGCGCGGACCTGCGCCCACGTCGTCGGCGGCTTGTTCGGATCCAGGCCGGCCTGCGTGAACAGCTTCCGGTTGTAGTGCAGCGCCTGTGCATAGGCGGCGGTCGGGATCCCCACGACCTTGCCCTTGGCGGTTGTGCCTTCGGCGATGACCGCCGGGTTGAACTTCTTGAAGTACGCCCACTTCTTGACGAGCGGCGTCAGGTTCGCGAGCTGCCCGTTGTCGCCGAGGGTGCGTGCGTCGGTGAACGGCACCGTCAGCACCATCGGCAGCGTGCCTGCCGCCAGCTTCGCGGCGAAGGTCGAGCCGAGCCACTGGTACTCGACCGGCTTCACTTTGATGGTCGGATTGGCCTTTTGGAACGCCGAGATCTGGGCGTCGAGCTGGGCCTTTGCCTCCTTGGTGGCGCCCGGGATGAGCCCGGCCACGGTGATGGAGGTCGTCTTCTTGGCGGTCGACAATGCGGCCGTGGCAACCGCGAGCGCAAGCATCGCGGTCGCGAGTACGCAGAGCACCAATCGAGTGTTGCGTCTGTTCATGAAACCTGTCCTTCCTTTCGTCCGGAGGCCGCACGGTGGGCCTGCTGGCCAATCCGCACGAACAGTCATTGTGGGTCTAGACGTAGGGGTCACCGCCTCGTTCCGTAATGCGTTCGAAACACTACTACGCCCTTCGCAAGAAGTCCATAGTTCTTTGCAAGAAGTTGATGATATTGCGTCCGCCCGGGAGCATGGAGTACGCAGAAAGCCCGGTGTGAAGCCGGATCGGCGTGCTGTCAGGCGTTTGCGAAGCGTTGCGCGACAGTGCGCTACGAGGCGTTTACGACAGCCTTGGGCGGGGCGCTGACGCGCACCGGGCCGGTCGAACCACGGACGACGAGCTCGGGCTCGAAGAGGAGCTCCTCGCTCGAGACCTCGGTGCCCCCGACCTGGCTGAGGAGCTGGCCCACGGCGGCCTGGCCCATCGCCTCGATGGGCTGGCGGACCGTCGTCAGAGGGGGGTCGGTGCAGGCCATGAGCGGCGAGTCGTCGAAGCCGACGACCGAGATGTCCCGCGGGACGTCGAGGCCCAGCTTGCGCGCGGTGCGGATCGCCCCGAGCGCGAGGATGTCGCTCGCGCAGATCATCGCGGTCGCGCCGCGCTGGATGAGCCGGGCGCCTGCCGCCTGACCGCCCTCGAGGGAGAACATCGTCCGCTCGATGAGCTCCTCGCTCCCGGACTGGCGCGCCTTGAACTCCGCCAGCTTGCGAGCCGAGGGGACGTGGTCGAC
>JAWVDX010000338.1:0-3054 GCA_033857015.1 Gaiellaceae bacterium | reverse complement strand
CGATCGGATTCTGATTCGGTGGCGTGTTGACACTGGAGCGAGTTCGGCGAAAACGATTCAGGCTCGTGTTCCACCTTCCTCAGACCTCCGGTTGCAGATGCGCCTGATCGTTCAGAAATACGGCGGCACATCCGTCGGCTCGCCGGAACGAATCCGCAAAGTCGCGGAGCGTCTCCTCGAAACCCAACGCGACCGCTGCCGCGTCGTGGCGGTGATCTCGGCCATGGCAGGCGTGACCGATAACCTCCTCAAGCTCGCGCGCGAAGTTTCGCCTCAGCCGCACGAGCGCGAGATGGATCTGTTGCTCGCAACCGGAGAACAAGCCGCCACCGCGCTCGTCGCCATGGCGGTGAACGCGCTCGGGGGCCGCGCCATTTCGCTCACCGGAGCGCAGGCCGGCGTCTTGACCGATCGCGTCCACACGAAGGCGAAGATCGTGGAGGTGCGCGCGAAGCGGATTCACGAGGCGCTCGACGAGGACAAGATCGTGCTCGTCGCCGGCTTCCAGGGCGTCTCCTCCGAGTCGCTCGACGTGACGACGCTGGGCCGCGGCGGCTCCGACACGACCGCCGTCGCGCTGGCGGCCGCCGTCGGCGCGGACGCCTGCGAGATCTACACCGACGTGGAGGGGATCTACACCTCCGACCCGCGCATCGTCCCCGAGGCGCGGAAGCTGCACGCGGTGAGCTACGACGAGATGCTCGAGATGGCCGCGTCGGGTGCGAAGGTGATGGCGCTGCGCTCGGTCGAGTTCGCGCGCAACCACAACGTGACGTTGCATGTCCGCTCCACCTTCAGCGAGGCGGGCGGAACCTGGATTCGCGAGGAGGACGAACGAATGCTCGAGAAGGCAATGATCTCCGGTGTCACGCACACCACGGAGGAGACCGTGTACCGCGTGGCCGGGACGAGCCCGGCGAAGCTCTTCGCTGCGCTCGCCGACGCGCAGGTGAACGTGGACACGATCCTGCAGGCCGAGGGCTCGGCGGAGATCGTCTTCTCCGCGCCGGTCGAGGACGGAGTGGCAGCCCGGCGCACGCTCGACGGGCTCGGGCTCAGCTACCAGGTGCGCGAGGACCTCGGCAAGGTGAGCGTCGTCGGCGCCGGGATGAAGAGCCATCCGGGCATCGCGGCAAAGACCTTCGCCACCCTGAGCGGCCTCGGCATCGAGCCGGCGGTCGTCTCCACCTCGCCGATCAAGATCGCCTGCCACATGCCCAAGGAGTCGGTCCAGGACGCGGTGCGCGCGCTGCACGCGGCGTTCGAGCTGGACGACCCAGGCGCGGAGCGCGGGCATGAGTAGGGACTCCCGGATCGGCGTGATCGGCGCGACCGGCGCGGTCGGCACGCTGACGCTGCAGCTCCTCGCCGAGCGCGGCTACGAGCACGTGCGCGCGTTCGCGTCGGCGCGCTCGGCCGGGAAGGCCGTCCCGTTCGGCGCCGCCGAGCTGACGATCGAGGAGGCGACGCCGGAGGCTCTGGCGGCCGGCGACCTCGACCTCTGCCTCTTCTCCGTCGGCACCGGCGCCTCGCGCGAGCTCGTGCCACACGCCTCGGCCGGCGGCGCGATCTGCGTCGACAAGTCCTCCGCGTACCGCCTCGAGGACGGCTATCCGCTCGTCGTCCCGGAGGTGAACGGCGCCCGCGCGCTCGAGGCGCTGGAGCGCGACCGCATCGTCGCGAACCCGAACTGCTGCACGATCCCGCTCACCTGCGTCCTCAAGCCGCTGCACGACGCCGCCGGCCTGGCGCGCGTGCGCGTCGCCACCTACCAGTCGGTCTCCGGGGCCGGGGCGCAGCGCATGGAGCAGCTGCGCAACGAGCCCGTGCCCGAGCACAACCTGGTGATGGACTGGGACTGGGAGGGCGACGAGTCCGACGAGGAGTCGAAGCTGCGCGCCGAGACCCGCAAGATCATGGAGCTGCCGGATCTCCCGGTGAGCGCGACCTGCGTGCGCGTCCCAGTGCTGGTGGCGCACGCCGAGGCGATCTGGATCGAGACCGAGGAGGAGCTCTCGCCTGAGCAGGCAGCGGAGATCCTGCGCGGCGCCCCGAGCGTGCGCGTGCTCGACCTGCCGGCGTTCCCGACTCCGAAGGACGCGGCCGGCGGCGACGACGTGCTGGTCGGGCGGATCCGCCGCGACCGCGCTGCGGAGAACGGCCTCGCGCTCTTCCTCTCCTGCGACAACCTGCGCAAGGGCGCCGCGCTGAACGCGTTGCAGATCGCGGAGCTGCTGCTGTCGGCGCGACCCGTCGCCGCGTGAGCGCCGCCGAGGAGGCGATCCGCGAGCACCGCCGGCCCGACTGAATCGCCTCAGGCGGAGCGGCTCCGTTCCCAGGCCAGGTCGTGGCCGGGCGCGACGACGTAGCGGCCGCGGTCGGCGACGATCGTCTCGTAGTCGGCTACGCGGAGGTGGACGCGCTCCTCACAGGTCGGGGCGCCGCACTCGCAGAGGAAGCTCACCGGATGCGCACGGAAGCGGGCGACACGCGCCAGATCCTGGTTGTGGGCCCGATGGGTCTTCTGCCGCCCGGTGGCATCGCCTTCACGCACGGGTGGGTCATGCCCGTACTTCGTGACGATTGAAACATCTAGTCCGGCCGTCGAGCAGTGAGACGCAAGCGCCGGATCGGCAGGGTGTCGCGATAGTCCTCGAGGCTCATGTGCTCGAGCGTCGGGAAGAGACCCGTGAGCTCGCTGCGGGTCAAGGGCCAGGGCAGCCCGCCGAGCGGCTCGTCCTCGTCCCGGCCGCGGGCGATCACGACGGCGACGCCGCCTGGAGCGAGCGTCCCGGCGATCCCGGCCGCCGCGTCCGGCCGCAGGTCGAGCGGCAGCGACTGCAGCGTGTTCGCCTCGAACACGAAGTCGAACGCGCCGCGCCACTCCTCCGGCAGCGCGAAGAGGTCGGCGACGCGATAGTCGACGCTGCTCGCCGTGAAGCGGCGCTGCGCCCACGCGACGGCCGACGGAGCGATGTCGAACGCGCTCACCTCGAGGCCCTGCGCGGCAAGCTCCTCGGCGTCGTCGCCGAGCCCGCAGGCGACGACGAGCGC
>JAWVDX010000337.1:0-3176 GCA_033857015.1 Gaiellaceae bacterium | reverse complement strand
CCGAGGCCCATCGCGACGAGCCCTGCCGCGATCAGCGCGACCGCCCAGAGCGGGAAGCCGGTGAAGGGCAGGTTCGTCCGCGCCACCCGGGTCGTTGCCCCGAGCACGCCGCCGCTCGCGCGGGGGCTCTTCAGCGTCTTCGTCACGCCAAGGACGCCACCCTCGTCGGATGAGCCGCCCGCGCTCGCGAGAGCAACGGTCGTCGATCCGGTCGTCGTCGGGACCGTGTTCGTGGTCGTGCCGACGGTGGTGGTCGCAAGCGTCGTCGTGGCGAGCGTCGTCGTCGAGACGGTTGTCGTCCCCTGCGTCGCCGTGGTCGTGCCGAGCGTGGTCGTCGACACGGTCGTCGTGCCGCCACCGCCCGGCGCACTCGGGCAGCCGCCCGCCGGCACCGGGTAGATGTCGCGCCCGTCCTGATGGCGCAGGTGCGCCTTCAGCGCGTGCACGTCGATCGAGATCAGGACGTACGGGTTCGTCTTCGACCCCGTTGCGTGGCAGAGCAGCACCTTGTGGCTCTGCGTCGTGGAGGTCGTGACCTTGTTGCGCGTCTTCGGCGTCCTGGCCGTCGTATGCGCGGTCGCCCCGCCCGAGCCGACCTGGCCATCGTGAGCCTTGCCGTTGTCCTGGCCGTCGCCCTGGTGTCCGGAGCTGGAGGACTGGGTCGCCTTGCCCTTGTCCCCGTTCCCGTGATCCGCAAGGGCGGTGCCCGCGAACGCAGCGAACGCGACAACCAGGGTCACAACGCTGAGCAGTGTCAGAGCTCGCTTCATGGTTCCCCTTTTGAACTGGTCGTCGTACCACCCTCCAGTTGGGCGGTAGTAACTATTGCAACGTAAAAGGGGAGGGCCCGGGTACGGGCTCAGGTGCGGAGCTGCGCGCCGAAACGCTCGGCGAGGGTGCCCACGATGCGCTCACGCAGCGCTGCGGCGTCCTCGTCGGCAAGGGTTCGCTCCGCCGACTGGAAGACGAGGGAGAAGGCGACCGATTTCCGGCCGGCGCCGACCTGCTCGCCGCGATAGACGTCGAAGACGCGGACCTCGCGCAGCTCCGGGCCGGCCGCCTCGTGCATCGCCTCGACGAGCCCTCCAGCGGGTACCTCCTCCGCGACCACGACCGCGATGTCCTGGCGGACCGGAGGGAAGCTCAGCACGTCCTCGTACAGCACCCGCTCCGGGACGCCTGCGAGCAGCTGCTCCAGGTCGAGCACGAAGGCGCCCCAGGTTCCGTCGAGCTGCTGGGGATGCAGCTCGCCGAAGAGGCCCGCGTCGCAGCTCGCGACCTTGCCGGGATGGAACAGCGGGCAGCTCGTCCGCTCGACGCGCAGCTCGCGCTTCAGCGTGGCGTAGAGCAGCTCCACGGCGCCCTTGGCCTGCAAGAAGCCGCCCTCGACGACGCCGGCGAGGCGCCAGCGCTCCTCCGGCAGCTGCTCGCCGGACGGGAGGTAGACGCGCGCCAGCTCGAAGAGCGCGATCCCCTCGTTGCCAGCGTCGACGTTGCGGCGCGCCGCCTCGACGAGGCTTGGGACGAGCGAGGTGCGCAGCACCGCCTGCTCCGACGAGAGCGGCTCGGGCAGACGCAGCGCATCGTCGCGGATGTCCGTCGCGACGAGGCTGGACGTGTACGCCTCGCAGTAGCCGGCTCCGACGAGGACGTCCTCGCAGAGGCGGCGCAGGCGCTGCTCGCGCGTCAGCCAGCCCCGCATCTCACGGCGCAGCGGCAGCGAGTAGGGCAGGCGGTCGAGGCCGTAAAGGCGGAGCACCTCCTCCACCACGTCGATCTCGCGCGTGACGTCGCGGGCGCGCCAGGTCGGGACGGTCACCGCGTCGCCGGCGACTTCGAAGCCGAGCGCCTCGAGCAGGCGCTGCTCCTCCGCCTGCGGGATCTGCGTGCCGGCCACCTCGCTGGAACGGCCGGGGCGCAGCGTCACGACCGGGCGCTCCGGCAACGGCGCGGCGACCTCCGTGGAGCCGGTCCAGCGGGCGCCGCAGTGCTCGACGAGGAGCTGCGTCGCATACGTCGCCGCCTGCGCCGCGAGGTACGGGTCGATGCCCTTCTCCCAGCGGCGCGAGCCCTCGGTGTAGAGGCGGAGCCGCTCGGAGGAGCGCAGGATCCCGACCGGCTCGAAGTTGGCGGACTCGAGGAGGACGTCGGTGGTGGCCGGGTCGACCTCACTGTCCTCGGAGCCCATGATCCCGGCGATCGCCACGGGCCGGGACGCGTCGGCGATGACGAGCTCCTCGGTACTCAGCGCGCGGTCGTTGCCGTCGAGCGTGCGAATCGTCTCGCCCGCGGCGGCGCGCCGCACGACGATCCGCCGCTCCGCGAGCTTCGCCTGGTCGAAGGCATGGAGCGGGTTCCCGAGCGCGAGCATCACGTAGTTCGTCACGTCGACGACGTTGGAGATGGGGCGCATCCCCGCGGCGAGCAGGTGCGCCTTCATCCAGAGCGGCGACTCCCCGATCGCGACGTCGCGGAAGAGCCGCCCGATGTAGCGCGGGCAGCGCTCGAGATCCTCGACCCGCACGTCCACAGGCTCGTCGCCGTCCTGCGGCGGGTCGATGCCCGGCGGCGGCGCGAGCTCGAGCTCGTAGAGCGCCGCGACCTCGCGCGCGACGCCGTAGACGGAGAGGAGATCCGGCCGGTTGAAGCCGCTCTCGAAGTCGAGCACGAGCTCGCTGATCGGCGCGACATCGGCGAGCGGCGTTCCCGGCTCGAGCCCGTCCGGGAGGAGCAGGATCCCGCCGTCGTCGGCGCCCAGCTCGAGCTCCCGCGCCGAGAGGATCATCCCGTTCGACGTCTCGCCGCGCAGCTTCGCCTTCTCGATCTTCATCCCGCCCGGTATGACCGCACCGGGGAGCACGACGCCGACCGTCGCGCCCGCGCCGAAGTTCCACGCGCCGCACACGACCTGGCGCGGCTCGCCCTCCCCCACGTCGAGCTGGCAGAGCTGGAGCTTGTCCGCGTTCGGGTGCTTGCCCGCCTCGAGCACGCGTGCGACCCGGAAGTAGCCGAGGTTGTCGCCGGTGTCGGCGACGCCGCGCGAGACGATGTGCGCGTCCTCGACCGTGGCCAGGGAGAGCCGCGACGCGAGCTCGTCGAGCGGCATCTCGAGCGGGACGTACTCCCGCAGCCACGAGATCGGCACCTTCATCAGAACTGCCTCAGGAGGCGCAGGT
>JAWVDX010000336.1:0-3507 GCA_033857015.1 Gaiellaceae bacterium | reverse complement strand
CGAGCTCGGCCAGCGCCGCGCGGAAGTAGAGGCCCGTCCCGCCGACGATGATCGCCGTCCGCCCGGTGGCGAGCGTCTCGTCGATCGCGGCCTGGGCGAGCACGGCGTACTCGCCGACCGAGGCCTCGTGGTCGAGCGGCCAGATCCCGACGAGGCGTGCCGGCGACTGGTTCGTGAGGATCGGAACGCCCGCGTAGACCTGCATGGCGTCCGCGGAGACGATCTCCGCCGGGATGAGCTCCGCGAGCGCCTCGGCGACGGCGCTCTTGCCGCTGGCGGTCGGCCCGAAGATGCCGACGACGCGGCCGGCGGCGCTCATTGCCTAGGCGAGGACGGGAGCGGCGAGCGAGCCGCGCAGCGTCGTGGAGCTCGCGCTTTCGATCACGACCGGCACGAGCGAGCCTGGCTCCGCGCTGCCGGCGAAGTTGACCGTCGTGTTGCGACGCGTGCGGCCCCGGAGGACTGCAGGGTCGGTGCGACTCGGGCCTTCGACCAGCACCTCCTCGACGCCGCCAACCCGCTCTGCGTTGCGCTCGCGCGCAATGCGCTGCACCACGTCGACGAGCCGCTCGATCCGCTCGCGCTTCACGTCCTCGGGGATCTGGTCGGGCATCGTCGCGGCGTCCGTGCCGTGGCGGGGCGAGTAGACGAAGGTGAACGCGCTGTCGTAGCGCACGGCCTCGACGACGGCGAGCGTCTCGGCGAAGTCGTCCTCCGTCTCCCCGGGGAAGCCGACGATGATGTCGGTCGAGAGCGCGAGATCCGGGATGGCGGCGCGCAACTCGTCGACGAGCCGGAGGTAGCGCTCGCTCGTGTACGTGCGGCGCATCGCCTTGAGGATCCGCGAGGAGCCGGACTGGAGCGGCAGGTGCGCGTGCTCGCACACAGCGGCGCACTCGGCCATCGCCTCGATCACGTCGGGGCGGAAGTCCTTCGGGTGCGGGCTCGTGAAGCGGATCCGCTCGATCCCGTCGATCGCGTCGACCGCACGGAGGAGATCGGCGAAGCCGACGCGCGTGTCGGGCGGGAGGTCGCGGCCGTACGAGTTGACGTTCTGGCCGAGCAGGGTGAGCTCGCGGACGCCGGTGCGCGCGAGCTGCTCCGCCTCGGCGAGGATCTCTCCGGGGCGGCGGCTCAGCTCGCGGCCCCGCACGGCCGGGACGATGCAGTACGAGCAGGTGGAGTTGCAGCCCATCGAGACCTGCACCCAGGCCTGGAAGCGGCGCTGGTTGTGCTGCGGGAGCTCCGCGGAGAAGTCACGCTCCTCGCCGATGCCGAAGCGTCCACGCGCGACGCCGATGCCGCCGGCGCCGAGCCACTCGCCGAGGTGCGCGATGGTGCCCGGCCCGAAAGCGACGTCGACCTGCGGGTAGAGCGCGAAGATGTGGTCGCGCTGGGCCTCGGCGGAGCAACCGCCGACGGCGATGACGCGGTCGGGATCGCGCTGCTTGAGCGCCTTGGCCTGCGCGAGGTGCGCCGCGAGCCGCTGGTCCGGCTTCTCCCGGATCGTGCAGGTGTTGAAGAAGACGACGTCGGCCGCTTCAGGCGTGTCCGCCTCCCCCAGGCCGAGCTCCTCGAGCATGCCCTTGATCCGCTCGGAGTCGTGGGCGTTCATCTGGCACCCGAAGGTCGTCACGTGGTACCTGCGCATCGGGAGAGAGTACCGCGACGGGCGCGCGCGGACTCCCCGGTTCGTGCTCTAGAGCGCCTCGCCGGCTGCGAGCTCGAGCACGTCGTCGCCGAAGCCGCGGCGGCCCAGGAACGCAGCGGTCTTCGACCCGACGCCGCGAGCGTCGATCAGCGGCTGGGCCCGTTCCACCTCCGGAGCGACGCCCGCGAGTGCCTCCGCGAGCGCCTCGGCCGCCACGCCGCGCAGCTCCAGGTCGGCCCGGATCGCCTCGTCGCCGTAGCCGCGCTCCGCGAGCTGCGCCGCGCGGGAGCGCGCGAACCGCTCGTCGTCGACGGCGCCGAGCTCGGTGAGCCGGTCGAGCGCCTCGTCCCGGGCGGCAGGCGCGACGCCTCGCCGCTCCAGGCGCTGCTCCAGCTCCGCGCGAGCCGCGTCCCGCCGGGCGAGCACACGGCCCGCCACGTTGAGCGCATCGGCTCGCCGCAGCTCCCGCCTGAACAGACGGGCCCGCTCGCGGTCGAGCTCCTGTCCGGTACAGAGGCCAGCACGCGCGACCGCGGTCGTCGGCACGACGCGCCATGGCTGGCCGTCGAGCTCGAGCGCGACGCGGTCACGCGGCAGCTCCTGGATCTTCGTGAGGCGTGGCACGTGAGCCTCCGCCTCTACGCGACCTCCTCGATGACGGCCTTGCCGTTCATCGGCTTGGCGTCGGCCTCCGGCTCTTCCACCTCGTCCTCGAGCGGCTCGACGAGCGCGACGGACGGCGTGAGCGGCGTGTCGAGCAGCCGTGCGGACACGATCTGCTCCGGCCCGATCTGCTCCTGGATGCCGGCCAGGATCTTCTGGCAGACATCCGGGTGCTCGCGGAGGAACGCCGTGGCGTTGTGGCGTCCCTGACCCAGCCGCTCGTCGGCGAAGGAGAAGTACGCCCCGGACTTCTGGACGACCTTCCGCTCCACTGCCGTGTCGAGGACCGTGCCCTCCCACGAGATGCCGGTGCCGTAGATGATGTCGAACTCCGCCTGCTTGAACGGCGGCGCGACCTTGTTCTTCACGACCTTGACGCGCACGCGGTTGCCGAAAGCCTCGACACCGTCCTTGAGCGTCTCGATCCGGCGGATGTCGAGGCGCACCGACGCGTAGAACTTGAGCGCTCGCCCACCAGGTGTCGTCTCCGGAGAGCCGAACATGACGCCGATCTTCTCGCGCAGCTGGTTCGTGAAGAGGCAGATCGTGTCGGTGCGGTTGAGCGTGCCGGCGAGCTTGCGCAGCGCCTGGCTCATGAGTCGCGCCTGGAGGCCGACGTGGCTGTCGCCCATCTCCCCCTCGATCTCCGCCTTCGGGGTCAGCGCGGCCACGGAGTCGATCGCGACGACGTCGAGCGCGCCGCTACGGATCAGCAGCTCCGCGATCTCGAGCGCCTGCTCACCGGTGTCCGGCTGGGACACGAGCAGCTCGTCGATGTTGACGCCGATCCGCTTCGCGTACGCCGGGTCCATGGAGTGCTCCGCGTCGATGAACGCGCACACCCCGCCCCGCCGCTGCGCCTCGGCGATGACGTGGTAGACGAGCGTCGTCTTGCCCGAGGACTCGGGCCCGAAGACCTCGACGATGCGCCCGCGTGGCAAGCCGCCGATCCCGAGCGCCAGGTCGAGCGCGAGCGAGCCGGTCGACACCGCCCCGATCGTGACATCCGCCCCGTCGCTCATGCGCATGACTGCGCCTTTTCCGAAGTTGCGCTCGATCTGTCCGAGCACCGTTTCGAGTGCCTGATCTCGATCCACCGTAAGTCAGCCTCCTAGCGCGGCGGAATCGAGTGGTTCGTACTGCGCTCCGCCGGCGCGCAGGACGGATAGGTAAACAGCAATCTCGGACGGACA
>JAWVDX010000335.1:0-2536 GCA_033857015.1 Gaiellaceae bacterium | reverse complement strand
CGGATCCACGAGGGCGAGTTCGCCGACGTCGGCGCCACGGTGAACGCGTGGCTCGGCGGCAAGCCGCACCGCGGGCTCCCGGGACAGCCCTTCGTGACGCCGTGAACGCCGCAGACCTCATCGCCCGTAAGCGGGACGGCGAGGAGCTGACGCCGGACGAGGTCGCCTCGCTCGTGCGCGGGGCCGTCACCGGCGAGGTGTCGGACGCGCAGCTGGCCGCGTTCCTCATGGCAGTCATGTTCCGCGGTCTGAGCGACGGCGAGACGGCCGCGCTGACCGGGGCGATGGTGGCAAGCGGACGGCAGCTCGACCTCGAGGCGGAGCTGGGCCGGCCGGTCGTCGACAAGCACTCGACCGGCGGGGTGGGGGACAAGCTCTCGCTCGTCGTCGGGCCGCTGGTGGCCGCGTGCGGCGTACCGTTCGCGAAGATGTCAGGCCGCGCGCTCGGGCACACGGGCGGGACGATCGACAAGCTGGAGTCGATCCCGGGCTTCCGCTCGGAGCTCTCGGTGGAGGAGCTCGTCGCGCAGGTGCGGGAGGTCGGGCTGGCGATCGTCGCGCAGAGCGCCGAGCTCGTGCCGGCGGACAGGCGCATCTACGCGCTGCGCAACGCCACCGCGACCGTGGAGCAGCGCTCCCTGATCGCGGCCAGCGTGATGTCGAAGAAGCTGGCCGCCGGCGCGAGCGGGATCCTGCTGGACGTGAAGGTCGGGCGAGGCGCGTTCCTCCCCGAGCGCGGCGAGGCGGTCGCGCTCGCCGAGACGATGCTCGCGCTCGGGCGCACGGCGGGGCGCCGCGTGACCGCGCTGCTGAGCGCGATGGACGAGCCGCTCGGCCAGGCTGTCGGGAACGCGCTCGAGGTGCGGGAGGCGGTCGCGACATTGCGCGGCGAGGGGCCTGCGGATCTCGTGGAGCTCTCGCTCGTGGCCGTTTCCGAGCTGCTGCGCCTGGCGGATCCGGACCTGTCCGCTGCGGCGGGTCGCAAGCGCGCGGTCGAGGCGCTCGAGAGCGGCGCCGGGCTCGAGGCGTACGAGCGCTGGATCGCGGCGCAGGGAGGCGACCCGCGCCTCGAGGCGCTGGCGAGCGCGCCCGGTGTGATGCACCTGCACGCCGACCGGACGGGGGTCGTGCAGAGCGTGGATGCCCGCATCGTCGCGGAGGTCGCCCAGGCGGTCGGTGCGGCCCGGGATCCGCGGGTCGGGGTCGTCTGCCTGCGGAAGGCCGGCGATCACGTCGTCCCGGGGGACGTACTCGCGGCGCTGCATGACGCGCACGAGTACGAGACGGGGCCTGCGCTTGCGCGGCTTGCGCACGCGTGGCGGATCGGCGACGCGCCGGTCGAGCGCACCTCGCCCGTCCTCGAAATCCTCTAATGCCTGAGCTCCCCGAGGTCGAGTCAGTTCGGACGCGGATCGAGCCGCTGCTCCTCGGAAGGCGGTTCGAGCACGTCGAGATCGCCGACGTGCGCCTCGTCGCGCCGCACGACCCGCGCGAGGTCGCGGCGGAGCTCACCGGCGAGTCGGTGGCAGCGGTCGAGCGGCGCGGCAAGTACCTCGTCCTCCGCTTCGCGAGCGGTCGCGTCCTCCTCGTGCACCTGCGCATGACCGGCAGCCTCGAGCACGGGACGGTGCTGGCGGACGATCCGTATCGCCGTGCCACGGTCGAGCTCGACGACGGGACGCGCCTGGCCTACCGGGACGTGCGCCGCTTCGGGACGTGGCTCCTGCTCGAGCCCGGGGAAGACGTCCCGTACCTCGATGCGAAGCTCGGCGATGAACCGCTCGAGGAGGCGTTCACCCCGCGCCGCCTCGGCGAGCGCCTCGCGGGCCGGCGCGCGCCGGTTAAGGCGGCACTCCTCGACCAGCGGACGCTCGCGGGGCTGGGGAACATCTACGTCGATGAGGCGCTCTGGCGGGCGAAGATCCATCCGTTGCGCCCGGCGCTCGAGCTGCGCCCCGCGGAGGTGCGGCGGCTGCACGAGGCGATCCGCGCCGCGCTCGAGCTCGGCATCGCCCGCCAGGGCTCGACGCTCCGCGACTACCGCCTCCCGGACGGTGGGATAGGCTCGATGCAGACGGAGTTCCGCGTCTACGGCCGGGAAGGCGAGCCGTGCGAGCGTTGCGGGACACCGATCGCCAAGACGAAGGCGGGCGGCCGCGGAACCTGGTTCTGCCCGCGGTGCCAGAAGCTGGGCTAGGCCGCGAGCAACTCGTCGAGCCGGCCAGACCTCGCGAGCTGCCAGAGCTCCGAGTAGCCGCCGATCGAGCGGTCGTTCACGAGGATCTGCGGCAGCGTCCAGCCGCCGGTGCGCTCGTGGAGGGTTGCGCGTAAATGCGGGTCGTCGTCGAGGTGAACCTCCTCGAACGCGAGGCCGAGCTGCTCGAGCAGCGCTTTCGCGCGGACGCAATAGCCGCACCAACGGGTGGAATAGACCTCGATCTTCACCATGTGAGTTGTAACGCAGAAAGCTGCCGAGCGATTCCGGTAGGTGGCCACTCTAGACTTGCCCGTATGGGCCGCTCCGTGAAGACGCAAG
>JAWVDX010000334.1:0-3778 GCA_033857015.1 Gaiellaceae bacterium | reverse complement strand
GATCGCACGTGCAGGCCGCTTCGATCGCCCGATGTCGCTGATCATGGCCGACCTCGACCTGCTGCGCGACATCAACAACAGCTACGGCCATCTCGCCGGCGACGCAGTCCTCAAGGGCATCGCCGAGGTATTCCGCCAGCAGCTGCGCCATTACGACGTCCCGGCGCGCTTCGGCGGCGAGGAGTTCTCGATCCTCCTGCCCGAGACGCCTCCCGAGCAGGCGATGGAGATCGCCGAGCGGGTGCGCCGTGCCGTGGCCGCGGAGCTCTTCGAGGTCAGCACCTCGAGCGACCCGATCCGGGCCACCGTCTCGATCGGCGTCGCGACGTTCCCGGTCGACGGCGGCGACCAGAACGAGCTGATCCACCAGGCCGACCTCGCGGTCTATCGCGCCAAGCTCCAGGGACGCAACCGCGTGCTCGCGGCCAGCGCGGAGCAGCTGCTCCTGGCCCCGCCGGAGAACGCCCGCGCCCTCTCGGTCGCGCAGGAAGGCCAGCCGGCGCAGCAGAGCGAGTCCGCGCCCGTCGACGTCACGTCGCGCCATCCGCGCCCGCACGCCGTCCACGGGCCGCGCTTCCTCTCGCTGTCGGTGCGCCTGGGGCTGCTCGTCGGCGTCGTGAGCGTGCTCGGGATCACCGCGGGCGTGCTCGGCACCGTGCTCGGGACGAGCACCGAGTGGAAGGGCATGTTCGCCGTGACGGTGCTGATCGCGCTCGGGCAGGCGCTCGCGGTGCGGATCGACCAGGGCTCGATCTCCGTCGCCGCGGTCGGGGCGCTCGCCGGCGCCGCGCTCGCCGGGCCGCGCCCGGCGCTCCTGATCGCGACCACGACCGCCGTGGTCGCCTGGAGCGCGGGCCCGACCCGCCTGCACCACCTCCTCTTCAACATCGGGGCGCTCTCGCTCGCCTCCCTCACCGCAGCTGGAGCGTTCTGGGGCGCCGAGACGCTCTTCGGCCACCGTCAAGCGGTGCTCTACGGGAGCGGGGCTGCCGCGGGGGCGGCCTACTTCGCCGTGAACACCGGCCTGATGGCGCTGGCGGTCGCCGTCGAGGGCCACGAGCCCTGGTGGCGCTCGTGGCAGGAGCGCTTCGCCTGGCTGACCTCGCACTACCTCTTCTACGGCTTCATCGGAGCGATGATCGCCTTCCTCTACGACAAGGTCGGGATCTCGGGCCTGATCGTGTTCGCGCTGCCGCTCTGGCTGCAGCGCAACACGCAGGAGGCCTACCTCAAGCACGCGCAGCGCAGCGCCTCCAAGCTGCGCCGGGCCGCCGCGACGATCCAGACGCAGAACCAGTCGCTCGAGGTCGCCAACAAGGCCCTGAAGGAGCGCTCGACCGCGGCGATGGAGAGCCTCTCCGCGACCGTCGATGCGCGCGACGCCTACACGGCGGGTCACTCGCGCCGCGTCCAGCAGCTCGCGCTCGCCATCGGGCGAGAGCTCGGCCTCTCGCAGGCGGAGCTCGACCTCCTCGGCCACGCGGCGCTCTTCCACGACATCGGGAAGCTCGCGATCCCGGACGCCGTCCTCCTCAAGCCCACCGGCCTGACCGGGGACGAGTGGGGGATGATGCGCAGCCACGCCGAGGAGGGCGCGCGGATCATCGGCCGGCTCGGCTTCCTCGCGGACGCGGTCCCTGCGATCCGCCACCACCACGAGCGCTACGACGGCACGGGCTATCCGGACGGGCTCAAGGGCGAGGAGATCCCCCTCGGCGCGCGGATCATCCACGTCGCCGATGCCCTCGACTCGATGCTGACCACGCGGGTGTATCGCGCCGCCCGGCCCGCCGCGGCTGCGCTCGCCGAGCTCAAGACCGGGGCCGGGACGCAGTTCTGCCCGAAGTGCGTCGCCGCGCTGGAGCGGATCCTCCCCGTCGAGGACGAGGACGAGGGCGACGACGACGAGCAGGCGCGGCCGCCGCTCTCCGTCGTCAGCTGAACCGTCCCGGGCGGCGCGGAGTACCCTGATGCGATGAAGCTCCGGGCCCGTATCGGGATCCTCGCGGCGGCCGTGCTCGCGCTCGCCGCGGCGCTCGTCCTGCTCCTGCCGCGCCCGACCGACGCCTTCGCGCTGGAGTCGCTCGTCTCCGACACGGGCCCGACCGCGACGCATGACCCTGGCCTCGTCAACGGCTGGGGCCTCGCCGCGAGCGAGACGGGCCCGTGGTGGACGACCAGCGAGGCAGGTGGCGTGAGCCCGCTCTACGCCGCCGACGGGCGCAAGCAGGCCCTCACGGTCCAGGTGGAGGGGGGACCGACCGGCGTCGTCTACAACGGCGGCGGCGGCTTCCTCGTGCACGGGGGCGGCCGCACCGGCACGGCGCGCTTCATCTACGCCTGCGAGGACGGGAGCATCCGCGGCTGGGCGCCGACCGTGCCGCAGGGCTGGTCCGAGACCGCGGTCGTGGCGGTCAGCGGCGCCGACACGGGCGCGATCTTCCGCGGCCTGGCGCTCGCCAGGCTTCCGGACGGCGCGCAACGGCTCTACGCGACGGACTTCCACAACGACAAGGTGCTCGTCTACGACAGCGCCTGGCGTCCCGTCGCGACGCCCGGCGGCTTCGTCGACGCAGCGATGCCGGCCTGGTTCGCGCCGTTCGGGATCCAGGCGATCGGCAACCGGGTCTTCGTCACGTACGCGGGCCGCGCACCCGTGAACGGCAACGACGCACCGACCGGCGGCTACGTGGACGAGTTCGACCTCCAGGGCCGCCTCATCGCCCGCGTCGGCAGCATGGGGGAGCTGCACGAGCCGTGGGGCGTCGCGCGGGCGCCGCAGGGCTTCGGACGCTTCGCGGGCGACATCCTCGTCGCGAACTTCGGCACCGGCCGCATCACCGCCTTCAGGCGCCACGGAGACGGTTGGTCGTTCGACGGGCATCTCCCCGGGCGCAACGGGAAGCCGCTCGTCGTCCAGGGCATCTGGGGCATGGCGTTCGGACGGGGCGGCATGTCCGGCCCGAAGGACACGCTCTTCTTCGCCGCCGGCCCGCACGGCTGGCGGGGCGACACGGAGACCTCCGTGCACGGGCTCTTCGGCTCGATCTCCCGCATTCGCTCGTGAGCCTCGACCGCCGCCACTTCCTCGGCGCCGCTGCCGGCGGGTTGCTCGGTGCGACCGCGCTCCCGGAGCTCATCGACCGCCTCGCGGGCGCGGCGCCCGCGCGCTCGGCCTCCGCGGCTGTCCCGCACGTCGAGCAGCACCTCCTGGACGGTGTGACGCTCATCCGGCAGGACGGGGTGGAGGTGCTCGTGCCGCCGCTCCATCACGCGATCGTGACCGCCCGCGTGCGTGTCACCGACCTCGCCGCCGCTCGCCGCGACCTGGAGGACGCCCTGCGCTCGCTCGAGGCCCGCTACGCGCCGACCCCGGCCGGCCTGGGCATCACGGTCGCCTGGGGTCTGCCGTACTTCCGCAAGCACGTCGCAGCCGCCGCGCGCGCGCACCTCCCGTTCGACCGCCGCGCCCGCAAGCCGGCACTCCTCGACGCGCGCCGCTTCCCGAGCGACCCGAAGGCGACCTTGCTCGAGCAGAACGACGTCGTCGTGCTCCTGCGCAGCGACCATGTCGCGCACGTCCGCGCTGCCGAGCGCACCCTCTTCGACAGGCTCGACGTGTTCGAGCGCACGAGCGTCCGCCACGGCTTCGTCGGCGGCGGCTTCAACGGCGGGCCTGGCCTGCCGAAGCTGCTCGCCCAGCGCGCAGGCGTCCCAGGCGCGGACCTGATCCCGGACGGGGCGGAGCTCTTCCTCGGCTTCACCTCCTCGCAGAAGG
>JAWVDX010000333.1:0-3903 GCA_033857015.1 Gaiellaceae bacterium | reverse complement strand
GTCCGGCGTCAGCCGGTCCAGGACGGAGAGCCCCGACCCGTCCACGATCGTCACGCCGTCGGTGGGGATGCCCTCCCGCTGGAGCACCGCCAGCACCTCGGCGGCCCCGCCCGCGCTCGTGCCCTGGTCGCCTGCGTAGGCGCCGAGCTGCTTGAGCAGGAGCTCGGCTGTGAAGTTGTCGCTCTCGCGGTCCATGAAGCGCAGGATCCGCCAGAGCGGGGGCGACTGGATCG
Source organism: Gaiellaceae bacterium (assembly GCA_033857015.1). Taxonomy (GTDB): domain Bacteria; phylum Actinomycetota; class Thermoleophilia; order Gaiellales; family Gaiellaceae; genus JAWVDX01. The sequence continues at coordinate 3,670 of JAWVDX010000333.1, read as the reverse complement.
TCGCGAGCGGCGTCTCGAGCTCGGCCGGCTCGCCGACCGTCACCTCGCCGGCGACCGCGACACCCGCGTGGCGGAGCGCCGCCCGGAAGAGCAGCCCCGCTGCGAGGGCGGGCGCGCCGCTCATGTGCCCGCCGTAGACGGCCCGGTCGACGACGAGCGCCGAGAGCGGGGGCGACTCGTCCATGTAGAAGGAGCGCTTCCACCCGCTGACGACGCGCAAGGAGTCGAAGAACGACTCGTCGGCGACGATGCCGCCGGTCACGCGCTCGATCCCCGCCGCGCGCACCGCCGCGGCAAGCCGCGCCAGGCCGCCGCTCGTCAGCTGCGGATCCCCGTAGCCGCGCAGCACGAGGCGGCCGTCCCAGACGGGCCCGACCTGCTCGCCGATCCCGAGGACGTCCGTGTCGATTCGGAAGCCCGGCCCGAGGTCGAGCAGCGCCGCGAGGGTCAGCGGCAGCTTCTCGTTCGAGGCCGGTGCGAGTGGGAGCCCGCCGTTCTGCGTGTAGACGGCCGCCCCGTCCTCGAGGTCGATCGCCGCCGCACCCGTGCGGGCTGCGGCGACGTGCGGGACGGTCAGCGCGTGCGCGAGCCGCTGCGCCAGTGCCGGGTCGGCGCTGCGCGGCGCGGCGCCCACAGCCGGCGCGGCGAGCGCGGTCAGCGCCGCGAGGCACGCGAGGACGACGCGAAAACATGGGCCTATCGCCGCGGGAAAATGGGCCGCCCGGCCCATGTGCACGGCGCTGTCGCGCCTCGATAATCGATTGACGCTCAAATGCAGACCGATCCGAACGACACACAGGAGCTGAGCGCCGAGATCGTCGCTCTCCTCGACGCCCCCTCGGGCGGCGACGGGTCGCCGTCCCTGAGCGCCCTTGAGGATACGCTCACGACCGGCTACGCGCGGGCGCTCGCCCTCGAGGCCGAGCGTGCCCGGATCGAGCGCAGGCTCGTCGGCTCGACCGGGGACGACCTCGTCGAGCTGCACAACCGCCTCGAGGACGTCCAGCTCAGCCTCGCCGAGCTGCGGCGCCTCCTCGTCCCGCTGCGCTCCCGCGCCCGCACGGCACGCTCCCTCCTGATCTCCTGGGAGTAGCTCGCCGCCGCTAGACGATCCCGCTGCGGACCGCGTACACGGCGGCCTGGATGCGGTTGTCGATCTGGAGCTTCATGAGGATGTTGGAGATGTGGTTCTTCACCGTCTTCGGGCTGATATGCAGCTCGCCGGCGATAACCGCGTTGTCCTTGCCGTTCGCGATCAGCTTCAGCACCTCGATCTCGCGCTCGGAGAGCTCCGCCCGGATCGTCGCCTCCGCCTCGGGCTGAGCGGTCGACGAGCGCACCCGCTGCAGCACCTTCGAGGCGATGTGCGGGGAGATCAGCGACTCGCCGATCGACGCGCTCGAGATCCCACGGATCAGATCGTCGATCGAGGCGTCCTTCATCAGGTAGCCGCACGCGCCGGCCAGGATGGCGTTGAGGACGTCGGCGTCCTGGTCGGAGATCGTCAGGACGACGACACGCGTCAGCGGGGCGATCTGCGCGATGCGGCGCGTCGCCTCCACGCCGGTCATCCCCGGCATGTTTAGATCCATGATCACGACGTCCGGCGCGTTCTCCCGCACGATGCGCAGCGCCTCGGTCCCCGAGGCGGCCTCGCCGACCACGTGGACGCCGCGCTCCTCGAGCAGGTTGCGCAGCCCCGACCGGAAGAGGTCGTGGTCGTCTACGAGGAGCACGCGTAGCTCCTCGAGTGCGACTACCTCGGGTTCCTGTTCGATCTCGCTCACTGGGCCCCCCTTCGGGCCGGAGTCTATCCAGGTGGATCCTTACTTGAACGTAATCGTCACCAGGCGGCGGCCCCAGTTGCGCGCCGCCTTCTCCGTCGGGAACCACAGGTCGATCTCTGCGCCGCGGATTCCCGAGCCGACATCGGCGGCGACGGCCACCCCGTAGCCGGGAACCTCGAAGCGGGTGCCAAGCGGAATGACGGTCGGATCGACAGCCGCCACGCCGTGCCCGACGGGGAGACCTGTCGCGGTGTGGCCGGGGAGGGCGTAGGCGGTCGCCTCGACTTGCATGCTGCGAGCGCCGTCGGGCGAAGTCGTGGTCGAGGCCGTCGTCGAGCTGCCGCTCGTGGTCGCCGACACGAGCTGCGCGTCGGTGGACGACTGCGTGACGCTCTTCCGCGCTGCCCGCACCGCACGGTGCTCGAGCCGGGCGAGTGCGCCGGCGTTCAGCGCCTTCCTGCGTTCCAGCGAGCCGACGAAGGCGCGCCGCGAGGCTGTGGCGGCGTCGAGGCTCGCGGTCTCGACGAGCGCGCTCGCGCGCAGGGCGGCGAGGCGCGTGCGCTGCACCTCCAGCTCCCCTTTCAGCTTGTGGAGTCGCTCCCTGGTGGCTCGCGTCTCGTGGACGATGTTGGAGCTCTGACGCGCGACGCGCTCGAGGTTGTCGATGCTCGCGAGCGCCTCGTTGAGCGACTGGGCGCCGAGGACGACGGCGATCGGGTCGGGCGAGGGCTGCTCGTAGAGGCGCCGGAGCTGCTGCTGGAGCTCGTGCTGGGCGGCGTCCATGCTCAGCGTGACGCCGACGAGGTCACGTCGCATCTCCTGGCTCACCTGCTCGAGGGCCGCCTGCCGGCGCTCGATCTCTGCGACCCGCCCGCGAGCCCGGGCGAGTTGGGCCTCCAGGGAGTAGAGCTCGAGCAGCGCGCTCTGCTCCTGCCGGGAGAGCTGCTGCTGCGTTGCGCGCAGCGAAGTCGCCGGGTCGCGGCGCTGGGCTCCAGCCGCCGGTAGCAGCACGGTGAGCGCGACTGGCCCGAGCACAAAAATACCTGCCCAGAGGCGTTTTCCTGGTCGCAGCACGAGGCGCGGAGCCTACCACAGTGACGATCTCCCAGACGGGTGCCCGGTTGCCCGTGTCCGCCCGTGCTGGTAGCCTCATGAACCCGTGACGGCCCGGAAATCTCCGGTGCGCCCGTTTCGAGCCAACGAGTCCTCGCAGAGGCCGCTGGCCTGGAGACGGCAGGCGCCGCTGCTTGTTGGACTCCTCACGCTGGCGGGGATCGTCTCAGTGTGCGGAGCGACCGCTCAGCCGGGCGGCGACTCGATCGGCTGGAAGCAGGCCGAGGCGCAGCAGGTGATGGCGCAGATCAACGCCATGGACACCCAGCTCGAGGCCCGCGTGCAGGCCTACGACGAGGCCACGTACCGCCTCCAGAAGATCCAGACGCAGCTCAAGACGAACGCGCGCGAGCTCGGGTACGCGAAGACGAGCCTCCAGCACGCGCAGCGGACGCTGCAGCAGCGCGCGGTCGCCCTGTACATCCACGGGGCGGACGACTCGACGGTGGCGGTGCTCCTCGGAGCCACGAGCCTCGACGACCTCATGAACCGCCTCGACACCGCCAAGCGCGTGTCCAGGCAGGACGCCGACGTTGTCCACTCGGTGACCGAGTTCCGCGACTCGGTGACGCGTCACCAGGCAATCCTCGCGAAGGCGCGCGTGGAGCAGCAGCGCACGGTGGCGAAGCGCGCCGCGGAGAAGGGCACCGTCGAGCGCCAGCTCGCGGCGCGCCAGGCCTACCTCGCGAACGTGAAAGGCCAGATCCGCGATCTGATCGCCCAGCAAGAGGCCGCTCGCCGAGCCGCGTCGGAGCGGGCAGCAGCGGCGG
>JAWVDX010000332.1:0-5075 GCA_033857015.1 Gaiellaceae bacterium | reverse complement strand
CCGAGACAGCTGTTGCCCTCCCGGTCATCGCGCTCGCTCCCTGGACGACGAGAGCGAGTAGAAGCGCGAGCAGGCCCACCAGGCATGCAGCTGAAAGCCCGGAACGGCAGTGCGTCGCGCGCGAGCGAGCTGAGTGCTCTCTCACGGTGTGTTCCCCCCTTGATTGTTGGCGGTGGCACTGGGCTCCACCGCCGGCAGGCGGCGAGAGTAACGAACAATCCGCCTTTGGTCAATACCAGTTTTCCGCCATAGAGCCACTTCTCCCTATCGATGCGGAACAGGTCAAGACCAACTAGCTGTTGCGGAGCGTCACCTCGAGGGCGGTCCCCATCCCGGTCTGGCTCGTCAGGCGGAACGATCCGGCGATCGCATCGACGCGCGAGCGCATGTTGCGAAGGCCGTGGCCCGGCGTGCCCTCGCCGGTGTCGAAGCCGTCGCCGTCGTCGCGCACCCGCACGAAGCGGACACCGTCCCGCCGGCCGATCGTCACCTCGGCCCAGTGGGCGTTCGCGTGCTTGCGCACGTTCGCGAGCCCCTCCTGGACGATCCGGAACACCTCGATCTGCTCGTCCGGCGCCAGGTCGATCGGCGGCTCGATCTCGAGATCCACCTCGAGCACGCCGTCCGCGGAGAGGAACTCCACGTACCGGCGCAGCGCCGCCTCGAAGGACGACTCGCCGCCCGCGGAGGACAGGGCCAGCACCGCGAAGCGCGCCTCCTGCTGCGCCAGTCGCGCCGCCTCCTCGATGCGCGGGAGCACCTCCTCGAGATCGGCGCCCGTCCGCAGCCGGTTCACGTGCGTCGAGAGCGCGAAGAGGTACTGCGCGAGCCCGTCGTGGATCTCGCGCGCGACCCGCGTCCGCTCCTCCGCGACCGCCCGCCCGAACTCGGCGCTGCGGATCGCCCGCCACACGCCGACGAGCAGCACGCCGAACGCGAGCACGACGAGGAAGTGCGAGTGCGAGACGCGCTGGCTCGTGAGCACCGGATAGAAGACGTTCCACAGCGCCGCGTACAGCCAGAGCGTCTCGGCGAGCGCGAGCCAGCGGTCGAGGTCGTTGCCACGCTTCCGGTAGCGGATCCCGAAGCCCACGCAGGCGACGAGGCGGAGCAGCGCGACGACGCCGAGCGCGGCCTTGAGCGACACGCCGCCCGACTCGGCGCTGATCGGCGGGAGGCTGTCACCGAGCCCGCGCGCCGCGATCCAGATCAGGGCGAGCAGGACCGAGCTCGTCACGAGCAGCACGACCAGCGAGCGCTGTGGCCTGTGCACGCGCCCGTAGGAGAACGCGCCGACGGCGATGAGGAGCGCCGCGAGGATGTCGCCTGCGATGCCGGCCCAGGCCTCCCCGCGGTGGAGCGGGGCGCCACCGAGCCGCGGTGCGATGTGGAAGGCGAGCGTGCTGATGCCGGCGAGCGCAAACCCTGCGCAGAGCAGGAGGTCGAGCTGCTCCGACTCGGCGGAGAGGCGCGCCACGGCGAGCACCGCGACCATCAGGGCGGCGAGCATCGTGATCGAGTCCACGACCAGGCGCAGCGACGGCAGCGCGTAGCTGTGCGGCAGCGACGGGTACGCGACGAACAGCGCGAGGATCGCCGAGAGCAGCAGGAGCAGCAGGATCTCGCCGGCCAGCCACTGCTGGTAGCGGAGGCGGTTGGAAGTCTCGTCCACGAAAGACTTGTCGGCATCGGGCTCGCTGCCGATAAGAGGGCAATGCGGCCCCGCGTGCTGATCGTCGACGACCACCCGCTCACGCTCGAGGCGCTTTCCTCGCTGCTCGAGCAGCACGGCTTCGACGTCGTCGCCTCCGTGACCAACGGCCCTGAGGCCCTGCGCCGCGCCGCCGAGCTCCGCCCGGACCTCGTCCTGCTCGACCTCTCGATGCCCGGGATGAGCGGTCTCGAGGTGCTGCCGACGCTCCGCCACACGGTCCCGGACTGCGAGGTCGTCGTCCTGACGGCCTCCGGCACGGAGGACAACCTCCTAGCCGCGATCCGCGGCGGCGCGGCCGGCTACCTGCTGAAGACGGAGCCCCCGGAGCGCATCGCCGAGTTCCTGCACGGCGTCGTCCGCGGCGAGGCGGCCCTCTCCGGCGAGATCGCCCGTCGCCTGCTCGACCAGGTGCGCGACGGCCGCCCGCGTGTCCACTCCGTCCCGGAGGAGATCTCGAACCGGCTCAGCGCGCGCGAGCTCGAGGTGCTCCTCCTGCTCGACGAGCACCTGGCGACCGACGAGATCGCGAAGCGCCTGTTCATCTCCGAGCACACTGTGCGCTCGCACGTGAAGAGCCTGCTTCGCAAGCTGGGCGTGTCGTCGAGGCGCGAGGCGCTCGAGACGCTCGCCGGCGCCCGCGCCTACTAGCTGGCGGAGAACCCCTCCAGCGTCGCCGCGACAAGCGCGGGCAGCGTCTCCGTGTTGTAGCCGCCCTCGAGGACTGCGGCGACCCGCGGGCCGAGGCGGCGGGCCCGACGGGCGAGCTCGCGGAAGCCGTCCGCGGTGAGGCGCATCGCCGGCTCCCCGAGCGGCTCCGCCTCGTGGGCGTCGAAGCCGCACGAGACGAGGACGAGCTCCGGCGCGAAGCGCGCGAACGCAGGCGCCACGACATCGTCCAGGGCGCGCAGGTACTCCGTGTCGCCGCAGCCCGGCGGCAGCGGCACGTTCATCCCGGCCTGGAGCAGGTGGTCGTCGGCGCCGCTCCCGCTCATCGGCCAGATCGGCCACTGGTGGATCGAGCAGGTGAGCACCGTCGGATCGTCCGCGAAGATCGCCTCGGTGCCGTTGCCGTGGTGGACGTCCCAGTCCAGGATCGCCACCCGCTCCAGCCCGAGCCGCGCCTGGGCGTAGCGTGCCGCCACGGCCACGTTGTTCACGAGGCAGAAGCCCATCTGGCGGTCGCGCAGCGCGTGGTGGCCGGGCGGGCGCACGAGGGCGAAGCCCTCGCGCTCGACTGCGGCGATCGCCGTCCCGGCGGCGCGCAGCACCGCGTCGTAGCTCGTCTCCGAGGCGATGGTGTCGGCGTCGAGCTGGGTGGGGCGGTCGATCGCCCGCAGGCGCTCCAGGTAGGCGGCGTCGTGGCAGCGCAGCAGATCGTCGAGTGCGGCGATCCGGCCCGGCTGCCAGGGGAGCGCGTCGAGCACGACCTCGATCCGGGCCGGCTGCTCCGGATGCCCGTCCGTCGGGTGGAGGCGCGCCAGCTCGGGGTCGCTCAGCAGCTCCATCTACAAAGCCGCGAGCCTGTCCGCGAGCCGGTCGAGGCCAAGCTGCCGGGCGAAAGAGGACGCCTCCGCCCATGTTGGGGACTGGTCGTTGAGAGGAGGTACAGGAGCGGAGGCGTCTAGCGTTGCGATTCGCCGGTAGAGCCGCAAGTCCTCCGCCTCTGCGCCGAACCTGCCGGCGGCGAGCAGCGCGTCCAGCGAGCCGTGCTCGCGCAACAGATCGGCAGCCTTCTTGGCGCCGATGCCACGCGCGCCGGGGATCTTGTCGGAGGGGTCGCCGCGGAGGGCGATGAAGTCCGGCACCTGCCCCGGCTCGACCCCGTAGCGCTCGCGCACCTCGGCCGGGCCGATCCGCGCCAGCTCGCTGACGCCGCGCACCGGCTGGAGGATCGTCGTGCGCTCGCTGGCGAGCTGAAAGGCGTCCCGGTCGGAGGTCGCGACGAGCACGGTGCCGCCCCGCTCCTCCTCCTGGCGCACGGCGGCGGCGAGGAAGTCGTCCGCCTCGTAGCCCTGGCCCTTGACCGCGACGAAGCCGAGCGCCTCGACGAGGCTGGGCAGGAGGGCCAGCTGCTCGACGATGTCGGGGTCGAACTCGCGTCCGCTCTGGTAGGCGGCCAGCGCCTCGTGCCGGTAGGTCGGCACCTCGAGCGTGTCCCAGGCGACCACGACTGCGCGCGGCCGCTCCGAGCCCCAGAGCGAGACGAGCATGTTCGCGACGCCGACGAGCGCGTTCCCGGCCCGCCCGTCCGCGCGCGAGAACGCCGAGCGCGGCAGCGCATGGAAGGCGCGGTGCGCGAACGAGTCGCCATCGACGACGAGCAACGGCCTGGCCTCTGCTGCAGGACTCACCCCACCATCATCGCGCCCGCAGCCCGGTCGTGTCCCCAACCTCCCCCATGGGACACCCGATCCCCTGCTAGCAGCCTATTCAGCCGAAACGCACAGATCTGAACCGGATCTGTGCCGATTCTGTGACAACGCTGTGAGTTCACCGGTGGAGGAATGCACCGACCAAACCCTCCGTTATGGTGTCCCGCAGATGAAAACACTCGTAATCGCAGAAAAGCCGTCGGTCGGCAACGACCTCTCCGGCGCGCTCCCGGGCACGTTCGCCAAGCACGAGGGCTACCTCGAGTCGGCCGACACCGTGATCACCTGGGCCGTCGGCCACCTCGTCGAGCTCCAGGAGCCCGAGGACTACGACGAGAAGTTCAAGAAGTGGCGCATGGCCGACCTCCCGATCGTTCCGGAGGCCTTCAAGCTGCGCCCGCGCGACGCTCGCGCGAAGAAGCAGCTGAACGTGATCCTCTCCCTGCTCAAGCGCGACGACGTCGAGCGGGTCGTGAACGCCTGCGACGCCGGGCGTGAGGGCGAGCTCATCTTCGCCTACATCTACGAGACCTTCCGCAACGGGAAGGGCTTCAAGGAACGCCCCGTCGACCGGCTCTGGATCTCGTCCATGACGAAGCAGGCGATCCGCGACGGCTTCGAGAAGCTGCGCCCCGGCGACCAGCTCGCGCCGCTCGAAGCGGCCGCGCGCTCGCGCTCCGAGGCCGACTGGGTCGTCGGGATGAACGCAACCCGCGCCGCCACGATCCGTGGTCGCGCTTGGGTCGGCGGCGTCGTCTCGCTCGGCCGCGTCCAGACGCCCACCCTCGCCTTGATCGTCAAGCGCGAGCGCGAGATCCAGGCCTTCGTCCCTGTCCCCTTCTGGCTCGTCCACGCCGGCTTCGACCCGCGCTACGACGCCATGTGGGTCGACGGCGACGAGACCCGCATCCCGACCGGCGAGCGCGCCGACGAGATCGTCGCGAAGGTGACCGGCAAGGACGGGATCGTCGAGTCGGTGGAGCGCAAGG